>DVKW01000108.1 GCA_018715855.1 Candidatus Galligastranaerophilus intestinigallinarum | reverse complement strand
AAACAACAGAATTATAATTTTATAATATAATTTAAAAATAAGGATTGGAATAAGGGAAATTTAATGAGGATTATTGCTGAAAATCTTATTAAAATTTACGGGTATCGTTCCGTTGTAAATGATGTTTCATTTGAAGTAAATAAAGGTGAAGTTGTTGGCTTATTAGGCCCAAACGGTGCAGGCAAAACGACAACATTTTATATGATAGTTGGCCTTGTAAAAGCAGATTCAGGTGAAGTTTATATAGAAGATAAGCAAACGGGCGAAAAAACAAACATCACAAAAAAACCGATGAATGAAAGAGCAAAATTAGGGATAGGTTATCTTCCTCAAGAAGCTTCCATTTTTAGAAAATTATCCGTTGAAGACAATATTAAGCTTGTTTTAGAGATGAATGAAAAGCTTGATAAAAACGAAAAGAAAGATATGCTTGAATCTTTATTGGATGAATTTGGCATAAAAAGATTAAGAGATTACAGTGCAATAAGCTTATCAGGCGGTGAAAGAAGGCGTGTTGAAATTGCAAGAGCTTTGGCTGCAACGCCCCATTTTATTTTGTTGGATGAACCTTTTACAGGTATTGACCCAATTGCAATAGGCGAAATTAAAGAAAACATTTATAAACTTGCAAAAGAAAAAGGCCTTGGGGTTTTAATTACAGACCACAACCCGAAAGCAACCCTTTCTATTACAGATAGAGCCTATGTAATTTTTGACGGAAAAATTAAAATTTCAGGCAAAAGTAAAGATGTTGCGGTTGACCCCGTTGCAAAAGAATTTTATTTGGGTAAAGATTTCACGCTTTAAGGTAAAAATTAATGTTTAAAATTTCATTATTTGATAAATACATTTTTAAACAGGTTTTAGTTGCAACTTTAGTTTGCTTGCTATTATTCATTATTGTTTGGATAGCACCCGAAACTTTGGTTAGAATTATCAAAAAATTATTTACAAATGTGATTGACCTAAAACAAGCAGGCATGATGCTTTTGTATGAACTGCCCAAAGTTTTAGGGAAAGCTTTGCCTGTGGGCATTTTATTAGGTTCTATTTTTACTTTCGATAAGCTTTCAAAAGATTCCGAATTAAGCATTTTAAGGGGTATCGGGCTTTCTTTTTCAAGAATAATGGTTCCCGTTGTTGTTTTAGGGGTTATTTTATCCGTTATGTGCTTTTTTGTGGGCGACAGAATGATTCCCTATGCTTCAAAAGCGGAAGGAGAAAACGCAAGGTTTAAATCTCATTTTGTTTATATCAAAAAAGACGAGCACAACCTGCCAAAAACAGGCATAATAGTTTCGGATTTCTCCCCGAATATGTTAAAAAATATTATTGTTATTGATTTTTCAAAAAGAGTTTATGATGATGCAATAACATTTCAAAGTATCACTTTTTCAAGCTATGCTTCAGTTCATGATAACAAATGGATTCTTCATGATACAAAAACATACAACATAAATACAGACGGCATTTACGACAGAATTTATTACCCGGGGGATATTGAGCTTTTAGAAGGGGCAGATTCAAAAAAAGTTTATCAGTTAATGGTAGATTCCACAAAAAGGGACAGAACCTTTACAAATAAAGAATTAAAAAGCTATATGAAGGTTTTGAAAGAACAGGAATTTTCAGATGAATACAGATTTATGCTGTCAAAATATTATCAAAGGTTTTTGCACCCTCTAACTTGCATTTTATTTGCAATTATAGGCTGTTTATTAGGGTTTGCACCCCCAAGGTCGCAAAGGCTTGTAGGCTTTACCGTTGCCGTTGGTATAGTTTTTGGCTATTATATAACCTTGCCTTTCTTTGACCTTTTAGCGCAAAAAGGCGTTTTGCCGCCATTTTTGGCTTCATTTTTTCCGATTTTACTTTTTGTTGTTGCAATTATAATTATTAAAAAATATAAGGATTTATAATGTTTAAAAAACTCGCTTTACTTGCTGCTATTTTAATTTTCGGCTTAGTTCCCGCAAATGCAATTAATATTTTTAATTCAGACATTCAAGTTGAAAAAGATGGGGGAATTTATATTTTTAAGGTTCCCTTAAAAAAGTTTGCCAAAAAAATTAAACCTTATGTAACAGATGAACTTACAACCGTTTCAGACGTTTATAAAAACAACCCCGATTTCAGGCTTGTTGTAAACGGCGGTTATTTTGACCCCCAAAACGGTGCCCCTGTTTCAAATGTAATTATTAATGGCAAAAAAGAAGAAGATATTTTTGATAACCTTCCTTTAGTAAGGTCATTACAAAAAGCAGACCGCCTTGAGATGGTTTTAAACAGGGCTGAATTAAGAATTTTGGAAGATACTAAAAATAATTTATCATTTGACATTGTAAACCATTTTTATATTCCGGATAACGAACACACAATAAAACATTCTATTCAGGCAGGGCCCATGATTTTACCTGATTTAAGGTTAGAGGAAGAAAGCTTTGTTAAATATAACGGCGGAAGATCAACCCAGCTTGCAGGGGATGTTTTAAAAAGAAGAGAAAGAACGATATTAGGTTTAAAAAAAGGTGCTTTTGGCTATGGTGATTTATATATTATAATATTTACGAGCGATAACAAAGCAACCTTATTGGAAGCAAGAGATTACACAGAAAAGTTAAAACTCGATAAAGCTTTAAATATGGATGGCGGCGCTTCAACTTCCATTAATTACGGCGGCATTGAAATTTATTCAAATGCAGGCGCACAAAGAAGAGTAAAATCTTTTATAGTTATAGAAAAATAAGGGGAGCAAAATAAATGACGGAAGAAAATAAAAAACGTTTTAAAATAACACCTGTTGAAATATTTGTATTGTTTCTTGTGGTTCTTGGTTTCAGCTTTTATTTTGTTCCAAAAGCAATGATTAGCTTAGAACAAAAGCAATACGGCAGGCTTCAAACAAACGCTGCCATGATGACATCAAAAATTTTAGCGGAATTTTCGGATAACTTAAAAAAGCAAAAACCATCTGAAATTATAGTAAAATTAACGGATGAAATGAACAAATTATGCACAAACCCGATAGATAAAACAAAACCTGCATATTCAATTAACGAAGAATGCTTAGGGTGTGTGGTTTTAAAGGCGGATGACAAAGCAAAAAATGTTGTAATAACAGCAAAAGACAAAGAAAACAAACTCGTTGTAAGAACTGTTATTCAGCCGCCAAGCTTTGTTACTTTTAATAAGGACTTAAAAGAAAATGACAAAAAGTAGCTTAGAATTTAAAGTTCAATATTCTGATACCGATTCTTATAAGGTTGCCTGGCATGGAAGCTACCTTCGCTGGATGGAAGCGGGAAGGGTTGATTGGCTTTATTTAATCGGCGTTGATATTAAAAAATTAGATGAAGATTTTAACACTGTTATGCCTGTTGTTGACCTTCAAATTAAATACCTGAAATCTGCAAAACTTTTGGAAGATGTTATTGTTGAAACAACGGTGGATGAAATTACAAACCTTTATATAATTTTTGACCAAAAAGTTATAAATAAAAAAACAAACGAAATTTTAACAACAGCCAAAGTTAAAGGCGTTGCCGTTAAAGAAGGCAAACTTTTAAGAAACTTAAAAACATTATTAAATAAGGAGTAAAAAATGGAATTTTTACATAATATGGGGCAGTTTTTCAGCCAGTTTGGAGTATGGGGTTTAGCTTTAAATTCTTTTGTAGAAAGCTTTTTCCTTGTTCCGCCACCTGATTTTTTATTAATTGCAATGGATTTAAACGAACCAAACAGAGCACTTTATTTTGCAACAATGTGCACAATAGCATCAACCATAGGTGGCGCTGTCGGGTTTGCAATCGGCAAATGGCTTGGAAGGCCTGCATTTGATTGGATTTTTTCAGGATTACAAAAAAAGGGAAACAACAAAGCGAAAGAATATTTTGATAAAGTTGAAGTTTTATACAACCAATATGGCGCTTGGGCTGTGTTTTTTGCAGCGTTCACGCCTATACCGTATAAAGTTTTTACAATAGCATCAGGCATATTAAAAATGAACTTTGTAAGCTTTATGCTTGCATCTTTGATTGGAAGAGGCATGAGGTTTTATATTGTAAGCGTTGTTCTTATGATATTCGGTGAAAAAATTAAAAACAACTTAGAGCTTGTAATATTAGGGGTAACTATTTTAATTGTTGTATTTTTTGTTGTTTTATATAAAAAAAGACATTCTTTTACAAAAACAAAAAACGAAGCAAATATCCCTGAACTTTGCAAAATGAACAAAAAAGAAGAAGAAAAAGATTTTTGCAAAAATTAGACCGACTTAAAATTTATGCTACCATGGTTATTATGAGGAGAGATTTTCTAAAAATAGCTGCTATAGCTTTAATTTCAACCACATCATTGAATGCTTTTGCATTTGATGTAGATACATCAACTGTGCCAAATAAGGTTTCGGTTAATAAAGAAGTTAAAGAAATTAAAGGCAGCTTGTTTGTAACAGAGCAAGAAACCGCCCAAATTATAATAAATAAACAACAGGAAAAAGATGTTGAAGACTTAGAGATGATTTGGATGGCAACGGTTAATAAAAACCCGATTATAAAATTTACGCTTGAAAAGCTTGCAATTCCTGAAGAACAAAGAAGAATTCATTCATCTTTAATGGCAAAAAGCATGAGCGCAATTATATCAGGTGCTTCAATTTTGCCTTCGTTTTTAGGAATGAATTACGGTATTCAATCTGCTTCTTATGCAACAGCAAGGCTTGCAAACAATTTAATAAATAAAAAAAATACAGACATTTTGCAAAATTCACCCTTAACAGATACGGAAGCAATTGAACTTGCAAGCTTAATTGAAGATTTGCAAGATGAAATTGTTATTGCATATTATTGCTATAAAAATTCTCTTATTCGCCTTAAAAATTTAAGGGAACAAATGCTTCTTAAAAACAAAAATTATAATGATGCAATTAAACATAACGATAATTTAGAAATAACGGTTAATTCAGCCGCTTGGCAAAATAAATTAATTGAAGAATATGAACTTAAACAAGAAGCAAAAAGATATTATTTAATGCTTCAAAGGTTGGCAGGAACAGAAACAATTGATA
Organism: Candidatus Galligastranaerophilus intestinigallinarum; assembly: GCA_018715855.1. Lineage (GTDB taxonomy): Bacteria > Cyanobacteriota > Vampirovibrionia > Gastranaerophilales > Gastranaerophilaceae > Galligastranaerophilus_A > Galligastranaerophilus_A intestinigallinarum. Next base: position 4,308 of record DVKW01000108.1, on the reverse strand, counting down.
AATTAAACCTTGTTGTATATGAACTTAAAACCCAAGGGGTTGAACAATCTGACCTTAATTTTGAAAAAAGGGAATTTAAGGCAGAATTTGTGAATGAAAAAAAGAAAGGAAGTAAAAAATGAAAAAATTAATTTTATTTGCCCTTCTTTTAATTTCTGCCCCTTCATATGCAGGCATTACCTATGAAACCCTGAACATTCAAGCGCCCTATGCCACAAGGTTTGGAGTTGGCGAAAAGCCCGAAATTCAATATGAAGAAGTTAAGGCAACCACAAAAAATAATGAAGTTGTTGCAAAAACAATTGAAGATAAAGAGGACAATTTAAGTCTTAAAGATTTAAACGTTAAATATTTGGCAGATGAAATTTCAGCCGAAATGGATATGGATTCTGCCGTTATTTTGGCTGATTTAAGCCTGCTTTATAATAGCGCAATTCAAAGAAGCGAAACCATAAGATATGCAATTTATAAGCTTTCAAACCCTGAAGAAAACAAACCCGATGAAGGCGCAATTAAAAAAATTCTAAAACCTATTGCAAGTTTTTCTTCAATCGCAGGAACTGCCCTTTCAAATAACCCTTATATGGCAACAGGGGCTTTAATCGGGGGAAGTTTAATAGGGGCTATGACATCTGATGATAAGAAAATTAACTATAAATTTACCAAAGTAAACGATGCCGATATGGTGGTTTTGGTTCGAAAAATAGATGAACTTCAAAAGAAACTTCTTTTTCTTTATATGGATTATCTGACATCTAAAGAACTTTATAAAATGGCTGTTGATAACGTTCAAAAAAGAAAAATTATGTATGATGCAGTTCAAAAAGAAGGCACAAGAGAAGAAATTATTGTAGCAGATGTTTTTTATAGAGATGCGCAGGAATATTTAGTAAAAACAAAGGCAAAATTTGACCTTTCAAGAACAATTTTAGAAAATTTGACAGGAAAAGAAGCGCTTTTAGAGATTGAAAAAAGAGATAAAAAATAAAAAGCCGAAAAATTAATTTCGGCTTTTTTATTCCATATTCTGTTTAAGCGGGTTTTTAAATTTGGTTGTTGCCCCTTGAAACAACAGTTCAACTTCACCTGTGGGGCCGTTTCTTTGTTTTGCAATAATAATTTTTGCTTTATTTTTAACATTCGGGTTTTCTTTATCGTAATATTCTTCCCTGTAGATAAACATTACAATATCAGCATCCTGTTCTATTGCGCCTGATTCTCTAAGGTCTGATAACATCGGGCGTTTATCGTTTCTTTCTTCCACTTTACGTGAAAGCTGAGATAGTGCAATTATTGGAACATTTAATTCTCTTGCAAGAGATTTCAACCCCCTTGAAATTGCTGAAATTTGCTGAATTCTATCAGATGAACTTTTATCGTCAATTAATTGAAGATAATCAATTATAACCATTCCAAGGTCAGGCCTTTGCATTTTTAATCTTCTGCATTTTGCTCTGATATCTGAAACACTTACCCCTGCGGTATCATCAATATAAAGTGGGCTAACATGCAATTTATCCATACATTCTGCAATTCTTTGCCAATCGCTTGGGGCAATGTCACCCGTTCTTACTCTTTGAGCGTCAATTTCCGCTTCAGAGCATAAAATCCTTTGCACTAATTGAACTTTTGACATTTCAAGAGAAAATATTGCAACGGGAATTTGGTGTTGAATTGCAATATTTTGCCCGATATTAAGTGCAAATGCGGTTTTTCCCATTGAAGGACGTGCCGCCAATATTATTAAATCAGACCTTTGAAACCCTGCCGTCATTGCATCTAAGTCGTAATAATCAGATGGAACGCCTGTATATGTTCCTTTGTTATTATACCTGTATTCCAACTGTTCAACGGTTTCAGGCAAAATTGAACTTAGGGTTTCCAATTGCCCCGAAGTTTTACTTTGCGAAATTTCAAAAATTAATTTTTCCGCATATTCAAGCGATGTTTTGGATTCTGGGTTTTTAAAAGATTCTTCAATAATTAAAGAGCCTGCATTAATTAATTCTCTTTTAAGTGCGTTTTCTTTAATAATATTTGCATAATATTCAATATTTGAAGTTAAAATTGTGTCTATAACCAAATCATTCAAATATTCTCTGCCGCCAATAGAATCAAGCGCATTTTTGGAATTAAAATATTCTGCAATTGAAAGCGAATCAATCGGCTTATTTTGGTTGAATAAAAGCATCATTGCTTCATAAATAAGCTTGTTTCTCGGGCTGTAAAAAGATTCAGGCTTTAGAATTTCAACCACCCTATTCATTGTTTCATTCGGGTTAATTAAAATTGCCCCTAAAACTGCTTCTTCCGCTTCAATACTGTGAGGCGGCAATTTAGAAGAGCTTTTTGTTGATGTTTTTGCTTGTGCAACCATATTTTTTAAAATCCTGACTTATTAAAAGTATAAAATAAAAGTTAGCATGTAAAAAAGAAATTGTAACAAAAATTTATTTAACCATACTAAAGTATGAAAAAATTCTAACTAAAGTCTGATTCAAAAAAGGGGCGCAAAAGTATATTATTAACCTATGGATTAAACAAACATCCTTAAAAAAGCAATTTATATCTAACTGGTGATGGCAATACAGTGGAGCTTGAGAAATCGGCTCCTTTTTTTATTCCTAAATAAATAAGTTTATTGTATAATAGTTTAGGTAATAACTTAGGTGGAGTTTATTTTATGCATGGTATTATCTTAGCCGGTGGTTCAGGTTCAAGACTTTGGCCTTTATCAAGGGAATTATATCCGAAACAGCTTTTAAAATTGAACACTGAAAAAAGCCTTCTTGAAGGAACGTATCTAAGATTAAAAGGCTTTATGGGCGTTGATAATATCATAAGCATTACAAACAAAAAACACTATTCTCACGTTAAATCTCAATTGGATAGAATTGCAAAAAACCCCGTTTTATTATCTGAACCCGTTTCTAAAAATACGGCTCCTGCCGCAAGCTTATGTGTTAAATATATTTTGGATAAAACAGGTGATGACCTTGTTCTTATAACACCTTCAGACCACCTTATAAAAAATGACAAACTTTTTAGAGAAACGGTTGCAATAGGCGAAAAATATGCAAAAGAAGGCAAAATTGTAACCTTCGGCGTTAAACCGACATCGCCTCAAACAGGCTACGGCTATATTAAAGCAGGCAAAGAATTAAACAAAGAAGCATTTATTGCTCAAGAATTTAAAGAAAAACCCGATGAAAAAACGGCAAAAAAATATTTTAAATCGGGCAAATATTTTTGGAATGCAGGAATATTTTTATTTAAAGCAAGCGTTTTTATGGAAGCAGTTTCAAAATATGCGCCTGAAATTTATTCAATTTTAAACAAATTTGATTTCAAAAAAGACGATGACGTTGACTTTATGGAATTTGACAAAATGCCTTTTATTTCGCTTGATTATGCCGTTATGGAAAAAGCGGATAATATTGTTATTGTTCCCCTAAAATCCGATTGGAGCGACCTTGGCTGCTGGGAATCAATTTATGAAATTAACGAAAAAGACAAAAACGGCAATGTTTTTGTCGGAAATGTTATTGATAAAGATTGCAAAAATTCAATGCTTTATTCATCGGACAGGCTTATTGCAGGCATTGGTTTAAATGATATTTTGCTTGTTGAAACAGCAGATGCAATTTTAGTTTGCGACAAAAACAAAACTCAAGATGTAAAATATGTTTATGACAAATTAAAAGAAATGAACAACGAAACCCACAGAATTCACACCACGGTTTATCGCCCTTGGGGCTATTACACTGTTTTAAACCAAGGTGAAGGGTATCTTACAAAAATGATTTGCGTTTCTCCAAGGGGGCAGTTGAGCTTGCAATCCCATAATTTTAGGTCTGAACATTGGGTTGTTTTAAGCGGAAGTGCAAGGGTTACTTTAGATAATAAAACATTTATTTTAAAACCAGGGTCAAGCATAGATATTCCGGTTAAAATAAAACATTCACTTGCAAACCCTTATGATGTTGAATTAAAAATTATAGAAGTTCAAAAAGGCGACAAATTAATAGAGGAAGATATTATAAGGTATAAAGACATCTATGGCAGAGTTAAAGCTTAGCAGGATAAACAAAAAGCCATTTGTTATAGCGTTTTTTTATGCCCTTATAACAATTTTTGCAGTTTTTCACCATGAAATTTGGGCTGATGAAGCACAAGTTTGGATGTTAACAAAATATATTTCATTGCCTGAATTATTCCCGCATTTGGTAAATGAAGGGCACCCGCCATTTTTTTATTTAATTGTTATGCCTTTTGCAAAACTATTTAATAACATTATTTGGATGCAGT
>DVKW01000107.1 GCA_018715855.1 Candidatus Galligastranaerophilus intestinigallinarum | reverse complement strand
TATTATTGCTATTTTTTCATTTGTGGTTGGAATTAACTGTTGATATCTCGGGTATGTTCCTTCTATTAAGCCTGAATGAAAAATAATGTTTTCAAATTTGAATAAAATTTTATTGCCTAAAATTGAAAACTTAACCATTTTATCATCTGCAAGAGAAATTAATCTGGAAACTTCGCTTAGAGTTTTTCCGGTGCAAATAAATGTAATATTTTCACCTCTTGAATTAATCGGAATTCTGCTTCTTGTAAGCCTGTTGCCATCTGTTGCAACCGTTTCCAATATATTTTCATTAATAGTAAAACAAACACCTGTTAAAACGCCGCTTACTTCGTTTTGAACAGCGGAAAAGGCGGTTTGTTTAATTGCTTTGTTTAAATCTTTTGATAAAATTTCAAATTCTTTTTCATCAGCTGAAACTTTTGTTTCATCGTATGGAATATTGGGGTAATCGTTTGAATTTAATGTAATAATTTCATATTTTGTTTTTTCGCTTTTAATTATAAGAACGTTTGTTTCTTCGTTTAATTCAATTAAAATGTCTTTGTTATCGGGAAGTTTTGTTATAACTTCTTCCATAACTTTTGCATTAACTGCAATTTTTCCTTCTTTTTGAACATCGGCAGATGTTGTATAAACAATTGAAAGGTTAAGGTCTGTTGCACTTACTTTAATTTTATCCATTGCAATTGTTTCTATTAAAATGGCCGATAATATGGGGTATGCGCCTTTTGAGCCTACAACACCTTTAACTGCTTTTATTGAATTAAGAAGATTATCTTTTTTAAGAATTATTTTCATTGTTTCAAACTTCCTTATATTTTAAATTAATTATAATATAAATAATTAATAATAGTAATAAAGAGATAAAAATTGTTCAAAACTCTTAAAATAATTGCCGCAGTTTAACTTGAGAATTTAAAAACCTGTTTAAAACTTTTTAAAACCTGTTTAAAACTTTTCAAAACTTTTTTGTTTTTGAAACAGTTAAACAAATTAAATTATAAACTCCTTTTTTTCTGAAAAGCGAAGTTAAATATTCAAGCGTGGAGCCTGTTGTCGTTATATCATCCAATAAAATAACGGGGTTATTTATATTAAAATCAACGTTTAATTCAAAAGAATTTTCTATATTATGAAGCCTTTCTTTTCTTGTTAATTTGTACATCGGTTTTGTATATTTTGTTTTTCTTAAAGCGGTGGAATTTAAACTATAGCCTGTAATTTCAGCTAAATTTTTTGCAATTAACAAAACATTATCATACCCCCTTTTGTTATAATTTACAGGGTGGGTTAAAACAGGTATTATAATTGCATTTTCAAGGTTTAGTTCATTTGTTTTGTTATTTTTAATTTTATTTATATAATCGGCTAAAAACCTTGCCAGATAATAACTTACGGCTTTGTTATGTTTAAATTTTAAACTTTGAATTAATTTTTTAATAACTCCTTCATAATAAAAGGCAGAAAATATAGGATAATTATTAACAACCCCCTGTGCAAAAGGCGGCAAATTTTGCACAAGTTTTGCACAAGTTTTGCACAAAATTCCATCATTAATTTGACAGGCGCAATTAATACATTTTCTTTTATAAATTAAATCTAAAATTTCTTTTATTAAAATTTTTAAAACAGAAACTAATTTTTTTGCGTATGACATTTTTCTATTATATAATTTTTTTATGACAAAGAGTATTTTTGAAAAATCGGTTAATAATATTTCAACAAAACCTTTATTTAAAACTGTTGAAAACTATGATGGCGAATTTAAAAGAGAAAGTGAATTAAACCTTCCTGAGCTTTCTGAAATTGAAGTTATGCGCCACTATAAAGAATTATCGGATAAAAACTTTTGTATAGAAAAAGGCTTTTACCCTTTAGGTTCTTGCACAATGAAATATAACCCAAGGGTAAATGAAGAAACTTCAAGCTATTTTGGCTTTTCAAACCTTCACCCAAATCAAAGTGATGAAGATAGCCAAGGTTCACTTGAATTAATGTATAAATTGCAAGAAGCCTTGAAAATTATTACAGGAATGGATGCTGTTACCCTGCAGCCTATGGCAGGTGCGCAAGGGGAATTAACAGGTATGATGATAATTAAAAAATATTTTGAAAAAAAAGGTGAAATAAGAAAAAAAGTTATCATTCCTGATTCCGCCCACGGAACAAACCCCGCAAGTGCTGCTATGGCAGGCTTTGAAATTGTTGAAATTAAATCAAACGAAAAAGGGCTTGTTTGTATTGATGAATTAAAAAAAGTTTTAAATTCTGATGTTGCAGCCATTATGATGACAAACCCGAATACATTAGGCTTATTTGAAGAAGATATTCTTGAAATTTCAGAATTAATGCACAATAATGGTTCACTTTTATATTATGACGGTGCAAACCTAAATGCTATTATGGGCTATTCAAACCCAAAAATTATGGGGTTTGATGTAGTTCACCTTAATTTACATAAAACCTTTTCAACCCCCCACGGTGGCGGTGGCCCGGGGGCAGGGCCTGTTGGCGTTGTTCAAAAATTGGCTGAATTTTTGCCCCTTCCTGTTATTGAAAAAGAGGGTGAAAAATATAAAAGAAATTGGAATAAGCCTGATTCAATAGGAAAAGTTGGCGCATTTTACGGTAATTTTAATGTTTTAGTTCGAGCTTACACATACATTTTAATGCTTGGACGTGATTTAAGAAAAGTTTCAGGTGATGCCGTTTTAAATGCTAATTACTTGAAAGAAAAATTAAGACAGTATTATAAATTAGGCTATGAAACAAAAAGCTTGCATGAATTTGTTTTAACAACGGAAAATTTGCATGATACAGGGGTAAACACGCTTAAAATTGCAAAAAGGTTAATGGATTATGATATTCACCCGCCAACCGTTTATTTTCCTTTAATTGTCCATGAAGCAATGATGATTGAACCAACTGAAACCGAATCTAAAGAAGTTTTAGATAATTTTATTGATGTTATGGTTAAAATTATGAAAGAAATTGAACTTGAACCAAAAAATTTCGATAACTACCCGTCTAAAACAGAAACCAAAAAAGTTGATGAAGTTTTGGCTGCAAGGCATCTTAATTTAAGATATAAAAATGAAAACTAATTTAACGCTAGATGATTTTAACTATAATCTGCCTGAAGAATTAATTGCAAAATACCCGACAGAAAAAAGGGATGAAGCAAAAATGCTTGTTGTGGATAAAATAACGGGCAATATTGTTCATAAACATTTTTATGATTTTGTTGATTACCTAAACCCAAATGATGTTCTTATTTTAAATAACACAAAAGTTATTCCTGCAAGGTTACTTGGCAAAAAAGAAACAGGCGCAAATATTGAAATTTTTCTGACAAGATATTTGGGCGAAAACGACTGGCAAGCAATTATAAGAAACTCTAAAAGGCTAAAAGATGGCGATATTGTTATAATATCAGACATTTTAAAAGTTTTAATCAAAAAAAAAGGTGAAGCTAATAATGATGGCAATATTCCTGAACATTTAGTTGAATTAATTTATTCAAATGGTTCAATGGAAGATATTTTAAATAAAACAGGGAAAATTCCCCTTCCCTCATATATTCAAAGAGAAGTTGAAGAAAAAGACAAAGAAGACTACCAAACAGTTTATGCAAAAGTTTCAGGCTCTGTTGCAGCGCCAACTG
>DVKW01000106.1 GCA_018715855.1 Candidatus Galligastranaerophilus intestinigallinarum | reverse complement strand
GGGGCTTGGTAAAACCCTTCAAACTCTAACTTTATTACAAAAAGCAAAAGAAAAAGACGGCAAAGAACCAACCCTTGTAATTTGCCCGACATCCGTTGTTTTTAACTGGGAAAATGAAATTGAAAAGTTTGCCCCCAATTTGAAGTTTTTAACATTATCTGGGTCTGAAAGAAAAGCAAACTTTAAAAACATTCCAAAATTTGATGTCATAATTACAAGCTATGCACTAATAAGGCGCGATATTGACCAATTAAAAAAATATGATTTCAGATATATTATTTTAGATGAATCTCAAAACATTAAAAATTCTCAAAGCCAAACTTCAAAAGCGGTTAAAACGCTGAAAGCAAAACACAAATTGGCATTATCAGGTACACCTATTGAGAACAGGCTTGAAGAATTATGGAGCGTGTTTGATTTTCTTATGCCCGGGTTCTTGTTTGATGCGCCCGAATTTAACAACAGATACGTTTATCCGATTGTTGAAAAAGAAGATAAACAGGTTGAAAAACGCTTAAAATCTCAAATTTTCCCGTTCATTTTAAGACGTATGAAAAGAGATGTTGCAAAAGACTTGCCTGATAAAATTGAAGCAGTTGCATACTGTGAACTTACGCCCGAGCAAAAAGATTTATACTTGCAAGTTCTTGATTCAACAAAAGAAGAACTCTTTAAATCTATTGAAACGGTTGGGCTTGAAAAATCAAGAATGTCTATTTTCTCTGCCCTTCTTCGCCTTCGTCAAATTTGCTGCCACCCAAGGCTGTATGATAAAGAAGGCAAGCTAAATATAAATGAATCAGGCAAATTTGAACATTTGCAATCAATGCTTGAAGAAATTATATCTGAAGGCCATAGAATTTTACTTTTCAGCCAGTTTGTCGGAATGCTTGATATTATTAAACTTTGGCTTGAAGAAAAAGGCATTAAGCATGAATACTTATCAGGTGCCACCAAAAACAGGCAAGAAGTAGTTGAAAGGTTTAATTCTGACCCGACAATTCCGATTTTCTTGGTTTCCTTAAAAGCAGGCGGCACAGGCTTGAATTTAACAGGTGCAGATTATGTAATTCACTATGACCCATGGTGGAACCCGGCAGTTGAAGATCAAGCAACAGACAGGGCTTACCGTATCGGGCAAACCAAAAAAGTTTTTGTTTACCGCTTAATTACAAAAGGAACGGTTGAAGAAAAAATTCAAAGATTAAAATCTAAAAAACGTTCGCTTGTAGATTCTGTTATCTCGGTTGACAGAAACATTGCAAAAACACTCACATATCAAGATATTAAAGATATTTTCTCGGTTTAATATAATAAAAACCCCTTAAAATTAAGGGGTTTTAATTTATCTAAAATTTTAAATCTCTTATTCCCTTTTCAATATTTTCAAGGTTTTTAATTACTTCTTCTTTTAAAATGGGGTTATCAATGTTTAAAAGTTCCTGTTTTATTAATTTTTTCCCTGCAAGTTTTGTTTCATTGGAAGCGTAATCAACCAAATATTCTTTTAATGTCATAATAGCATTCGGTGCGCAGAAATTATGAATTTGTTCTTTTTTGCAGATTTCCATAAAATCTGCACCTATTCTTCCTTTTCTATAGCAAGCTGTGCAAAAACTTGGCATATAATCCATTTGAATAAGCCATCTTACGACTTCATCCAAGGTTCTAAGGTCAGAAACGTTAAATTGAGATGAATCTTCTTTTTCAGGTTTTGCATAGCCGCCAACGCTTGTTTTGGAACCGCCTGAAATTTGGGTTATTCCCACATGAAGGCTTCTTTTTCTGACATTAACATTTTCTCTTGTTGAAACAATCATGCCTGTATATGGCACAGCAAGCCTTAAAACTGCAATAATTTTTTCAAACGTATCATCACTAATTCCGTTATCAAAAGTATTTGGGTCAATGTCATCAGCCCTTCTTATTCTTGGAACTGAAATTGTATGCGGTCCAACGCCAAAATTTGCTTCTAGGTGCTCAGCGTGCATTATAAGCCCGACAAGTTCATATCTATATAAGCTTAAACCAAATAAAACGCCAAGCCCAACGTCTTCAATGCCACCGGATAAAGCTCTATCCATTGCTTCCGTGTGGTATTTATAGTTGCTTTTTGGCCCTTTTGGGTGAAGATTTTCATAGTTTTTCTTGTGGTATGTTTCTTGAAATAAAATGTATGTGCCAATTTCAGCTTCTTTTAATTTTTTATAATTTTCAACCGTTGTAGCTGCAATATTAACGTTCACCCTTCTTATAGAGCCATTTTTGTGTTTTGTATTATAAATTGTATTAATTGATTCTAAAATATATTCAATAGGGTTATTCAAAGGGTCTTCCCCTGCTTCAACGGCAAGCCTTTTATGCCCCATATCTTGAAGCGCCATAACTTCTTCTTCAATTTCTTTTTGGGTTAATTTTTTCCTTGGAATATGTTTATTTGTATAATGATACGGGCAATAAACACACCCGTTCACGCAATAATTTGAAAGGTAAAGGGGCGCAAACAAAACAATTCTGTTGCCGTAAAAATCTTTTTTAATTTTTTCTGCCAATGAAAAAATTTCATTGTTTTTATCATCCAGCGTACAATCCAATAAAATTAAGGCTTCTCTATGGGTTAAGCCCTTTTTTTCTTTTGCTTTTTGAATAATATCATCAATTAATTTTTCATTATTCTTGTTTTTTTCAGCCCAAGCAAGGGTTTCCATTATTTCATTATGGTCAATAAAATTTATTGAATCCAAAGATTTAACATCATACATAATTTTTTGCCTTTCTAATTTTTAATGTTACTCTTAAAAATTTATCAGGCAAGAAAAATAAAATTAACCCAATGAATTATAAACCGTTTTTGAAACTTTTTGTATTAAATCTCTTGCGCCATAATCATTATGGGGGCGTTTTACCATAATTACCATAATATATTTTTTGCCCGATGGTGAATAAATAACCCCTGCATCACCGAGCATTTTTCCAATGTCGCCAGTTTTGTGCATTAAAACGGCATTTTCAGGCAATTGAGATTTAATTAAAGTTCTGTTTTCCACATGGCTCATATATTCTTTAATATTCGCTGCAGATTGCAAAGGAAGAAACTTTTGATTGTCTATGTTATATAACATTGTTGCGATGTCATAAGGTGTTGTTGTGTTTGTTCCTTTTAGGTCGGGAAGCCATGATGTAACTTGTGTTTTTGAAAAGCCCCAATGTCTTAGCGCTGCGTTTAGCTGGTTAATGCCGCCAACTTCTTCAATCAGCATATTTGTTGCGGAATTATCCGATTTTCTAATCATAATTTTTGCCAAATAATCAATTGAATAATCTACATCGGCGCTTTTAAATTGCAAATTCCCTGAGCCTTCTGTTCTGTGGGCTTCCGTGAAGGTTAATTTTTTATCT
>DVKW01000105.1 GCA_018715855.1 Candidatus Galligastranaerophilus intestinigallinarum | reverse complement strand
AAAAGCTGCCCAATAGGCGGTGCTATGGTTTATTTCAGGCATGCAAACTTTATTATTAATTTTAACAACGCAACAAGCCTTGATTATTTAAAATTAATGAAAGAAATGCAAAATAGAGTTTTAGAAAAATTCAAAATAAAATTACAACCGGAAGTTGTTTATATTGGCGACAATAAAAACGAGGTAGAAATATGGAAGTCATTAACAACAAAATAGATAAAAACACAAAAATTGCGGTTTTGTGCGGTGGAATGTCCGCTGAAAGGGAAGTTTCCTTAAGAAGTGGCAAAAACGTCTTAAATGCACTTTTAAACTTAGGGTATAAAAATTCAATTTTAATTGATGTAGATAGAAATGTTGCCCAAAAATTAAAAGATGAAAAAATTGAAATTTGCTATAACACACTCCATGGCAGATACGGCGAAGACGGCTGCATTCAAGGGCTTTTAGAAATCATGGGGATAAAATATACAGGCTGCAACGTTAAATCAAGCGCAAATTGCATGGATAAAGAAACCACAATAAATATCTTAAGGGCAAACGGCTTGAATGTTATAAAATCTGTTTCAGTTTTAAAAGGCGAAGATTTCATTAAAAAAACAAAAGAATTAAAATTCCCCTTAATGGTAAAGCCTGCTAAAGAAGGCTCAAGCATTGGCATGAACAAAGCAAATAATATGGAAGAATTAATTGATGCAATGGGGGTTGCATATAAATCCGACAATAAAGTTTTGGTTGAAGAATTTATAAAAGGTTACAGCGCAACTGTCGGCGTTTTAGAAGATATTGAAACCAAAAAAACTTTTGCAACGCCAATTTTGGGGTTTGAAACAAAAACCGAATGGTATGATTATGAAGCAAAATACACAGAAGGCTTAACAAAATTTGTTTTGCCCGCACCATTTAATGAAGAATTAACCGAAAAAATTCAAAATATGGCAATAAAAGCCCACAAGGCGCTTGAATGCACGGGTGTTTCAAGGGTAGATTTTCTTATTCAAAATGAAACGCCATATATCTTAGAAATTAACACAAACCCCGGCATGACAGACCTTTCAGACCTTCCGGCACAAGCAAGCCATATGGGTATAAATTATGATATGTTGGTTGAAATTGTTTTAAAAACGGCATTGATTGAAAAATAATGGCAGAATTCGATAGAAGACAATATTACAGAAGAAAATCAATTATAATGAAGCTTAAACGCAGAGTTGCACTTGCAAAAAAGCGTATAAGAAGATTTAGAATGCTTATTAGAGTATGCCTTATTTTTCTTCTTTTATATTCTTCATATTATATGCTGAATTTAAGAAGCTGGTATTTAAACCCAAACGATATTATGAACCTGAACCCCGATGTTGTTAAAATAGAGGGCAATTTAATTACACCTGTATATAAAATTTCAGACATCATAAGAACATCAGACATTCCAAACGAACAAATTTTTAAACTTTCAACAAAAGAGTTGGAAGAAAATTTGTCTAAATTACAATCTGTGAAAAAAGCTTATGTAAGAAGGTTTTTCTTCCCTGCAAGAATAATTGTTATTATAGAAGAAAGAGTTCCTGTTTTTTTAATTTCCCCAAATATCGAATCTCAGCCAATTTCAGCCGTTACAATAGACGGGCATTTTATAGACAGAGAATATATGCCGATTCCATCCAAATTTAAAACAACAAAAATTTTAAGCTACGGAACAGACGACAACTATGAAAATTGGGACAAAAAGAAAGTAGATGAACTTTTAAGGTTTATAAAAACAATTGAAACTTATTCAAAACAAAATGTTCAATATCTTGACCTTAGAAACAAAAACGATATTTACGTTAAATTAGACGATGTTTTATTAAGAATAGGCGCATTAGACGATACAACAGATGACAGAATTAAAACAATACCGACAATTTTGCCTGAAGCGCTTTCTTTAAAACAAAAAGTAAAATATATTGATTTAAGGTGGAGAGAATCAAGCTATATTAAATTAGATACAACCCCTGAAAAAGTTTTTGATGATGTTGACGAATAATTTTTTGTAAACAATTGTTACAAATTCTCAACTTTTTAGAATAAATGCCGTTATATTTTGTTAGATAAGATAAGGAGAATATTGCTTTATTTAAAGCAATAAGGTGTCACACAGTTTATGATAGATTTATCAATTGATATTTCCTATTTAGCAAGATATTACGGCATTTCAACCGCAAGAAGTTTTGCTTGCCAATCCGGGCAAATGCAAAATATAAATGGCGGAATTGAAGACGGCATGATGACCATCGTAACAGAAGATGGCATGATAACTGTTGATGCGGCACTTTTACAAAAACTTCTTCAAGAACCTGAAAAACTTGCAAAAATTTTAAAACTTCAAGACCCTGAAAACAGATATTTAATTATTCAACAATTTAATGAAGAAGATTTGGTTAAGCTTCTTCCCTTTTTAACGAGCGAACAGTTGGCATTCGGGCTTCAATATTTTACGGTTGCAGGCTTAAATGAACTTTTAATTAATCTTCCTCAAGAACAAATGATTAACCTTTTACTGTTGCATTTTACAATGGAAGACGTTGTTCCTTTTATGCAGCAAAATGAAATGGATGATTTCTTTAAAAGCACCGAACTTGATAAAAAAGATGTTATGGAATATTTTGAAGGCTTAGAATATGAAAAATTCCAAGCTTTAATGGTAAACCAATTCGGTTATGAATATAAAGAAAAAAGCGCTAAAGAATACCTTGAAAAAATTGAAAATATGGAAGATAAAGAATATAAAAGGTTTCTTTTAGGTATGCAGCTTGAAGAAAAGGGTGAGATGATTGCGGGTTTATGCGAAATTAACCCCGATTATTATATGCTTTTTGATAATTCAATTTTAGCTCGCCCGATGATAAACAACCTTGAAAAAGAAGATTTAATTAAAACAATGACAACTCTTGACCCTGAATTTTTGGTTCCTATGATAGAAGAACTTCCAAAAGATTTAATTCAAGTTGTTGCAACACAAATAGACCCAAATGATTTTGCAGATATGCTCTCAAGCGAATTTCCCGATTTAATTATGGAAATGCTTGCAGGTTAATTTTATTGTATAATTAAAGGCATGAAAAAATTATTTAAAATTTTATGCCTTTTATTGTTTTTGGCCTTTAACCAAGCGGTTTTTGCCGAAGATAAAACAATTGCCGTTATATCTGATGTTCACCTTTCATCCGATAAAAGCGGCGAAAACAAGATGACACCTTCAATAAACAATCTTTTAAAAGCTGTTGATATAATCAATCAAGGCAATTTTGAAGATGTTTTCTTTTTGGGCGATAACCTGAATTCTGCAAACAGATATGACCTTGCAATGTTTGCAAAAATAATAAAAAGAATTGAAAAACCAACCTATGTGACAGTTGGAAACAGAGATTTAAGCAAAACAAAAGGGTTGCTTAAAAAAGAATATTATAGAATTTTAAACAAATTTTCAAATAACAAGCTTAAAACTTCTCCAAGCTATAAAAAAGACGGCGATTTCATCTTTATCTTTTTGTCGGGAGTAAATGAAAATATTCCTTCATACAGGGGCTATTATAAATTGGCGGAGCTTGATTTTTTGGATGAAACCCTAACTAAATTTAAAGATAAAAAAGCGGTTATTTTTCAACACTTTCCAATAGTTGAACCAAAAGAAGACGAAGTTAGAAAAATAGTTAAACCTGAAAACTACTTAAATGTTATAAAAAAGCATAATAACGTTATAGCAATAATTTCAGGCCACTATCATATGGAAAATGTTGCTGAAGTTGATGGAATTAAGCATATAAGCGTTGGTTCATTAAATTCAACAGGCGAATTTGAACAAATTAAATTTATGGAAAATAAAGACGGCACATATACAATTACAACAAAAATTTTAAATGTTGAATAAGGGGAATTGATGGGGAATTTTATTTCTTTTTTAAAGAAAAAATTCAATACAAACGGTAATTTTTTCTTTATATTGGGGCTTATTTTATTATGCTGGTTTTTTTATTTCAACGGACTTGGTGATTACAAACTCATTGATATAGATGAAACAAGATATATAAATATTGCCCAAAATATGTTTTATTCAAAAGATTATATAACCCCTTATCTTAATTTTGAACCCTTTTTAGAAAAGCCGCCATTATTTTATTGGCTTGTTGTATTGTCTTATAAAATTTTTGGTGTTGTTAATAATTTTACATCCCGCTTTCCTTTGGCAGTTTTAGCAACATTTGGCGTTTTTGTTGTTTACTTTTTTGTTTTAAATATTGTTAAATCAAGAATTTGTGCCTTTTTGTCGGCTTTAGTTTTAATGTCATCTTTTTGGTATGCCTTATTTGCGCATATAGGAATAATGGATTTGGGCTTCACCGTTTTAACGACTGCCGCCTTTTGTTTTGGAACGTTAACTTTATTTACCGAAAACGTTTGGAAAAAAAGAATTTTATGGTATTTAGGGTATTTTTTTCTTGCCCTATCAGTTTTGCAAAAAGGTTTAATTGGAATTTTAATCCCCGGGGGAAGTTTACTTATAACATTTTTAATTTTAAAAAGGGCAAAAGAAATTATAAAACCAAGCCATATAATCCCTGGAATTTTGATATTTTTGGCTGTGGCTGCCCCTTGGCATTACCTTGTATATAAGGCAAATGGGTTTGTTTGGTTTAGAGAATACATTTTAAAACACCATTTTGCAAGGTTTGTTGATTCATCAATGGGTTTAAACAGAAAAAGGCCTTTATTATTCTATATTCCCGTTATTTTAGGCGGAATTATGCCATATACATTCATTTTAATTGCAGCAATTATAAAATGGGCAAAATATGCAATTAAAACAGTTAAAAACGCAAAAACGTTAAAACCCTTATTTTCTTTTGATACCAACGACAGAAAGCTTATTTTAATATCAACTGTTTGGTTTTTCACTATCTTTTTATTCTTTTCAATTTCATCAACAAAGCTTCCAACCTATATTTTAACTTTGTTCCCGCCCGTTTCAATTTTAATCGGCTATTTTATGTGGGGTTATATAAGTGAAGAAAAAAATAAAAAATACGTTGAAATTTCAAGCTTTATTACATTTTTAATTTTTATGTTATCAGGGCTTTTTGGCATTTGGTATTATTTATCGGGCAATATAAACGTTGGTTTGCCTTTGGCGGTTTTATTTGTCATATTCCCAATTTTTGGGTTTATATTCTTAAAATCAAATAAAAGAATTTGGACATTCGGGGTTTTTGTGGCACTTTCATTTTCTTTATGTGCAATAAATTCTGCCCCTTTGTTTAATTTTGTAACATCATTCGGGCAAGATGAACTTGAAGAATTTGCACAATTTGTGAATAAAAAAAATGAAAATACAAAGCTTGTAACGTTTGGCTTTGCTA
>DVKW01000104.1 GCA_018715855.1 Candidatus Galligastranaerophilus intestinigallinarum | reverse complement strand
AAAAATTTATAAAAAAGTTTTGGATGAAAAACATGCTTGGCAATTCCAAAGCATTGTTACTCCAAAAAGCTATAATTACCAAATTGCAGATGATAAAAGAAATGCAAGAGACTTTTTAAGAGAACAAATTTTGAATTTTCCTCTTGAATCTTTAAACTTTTCACCTGAACTTTTAGGTGTTTTGTCAACTCCTTATATCACTCCTCGTCCATCTGCAGATGGCGACCCCGCTGCTTCAAAATCAGAACTTTTTGAAGATGCAATGAACAACCCGAACACAAAAATGACGGATACGGTTAAAGAAATTTATAAAGATGCGCTTCCTGCTTTAATTAACCAAACTTTACTTTCAATTCAGCAGGAACAAACCGACCTTAAAGGTGATTTGGGCAAAAACAGAAAGAATCTTATTGCACTAAACGGTGATTCGGTTGATCACTACACGCCATTTGGCAAATATTTCCTTGAAATGGCAATAGATGATATGATGCAATTCTTTGTAACCGAAGCTTTGTTTGATGAAGATACATACCCTGTCTATAAAGACGGAAAACTTGATTATACTTGTTATGATGAAGCAAAGGGAACAAAAGGCAGCGGCAAACATTTAACATTGAAAAAATTAGGTATTCCGATTACATCCGAAAAAGAAGTATCTGAAGCAGTTGCCAAAAAACTTTTGAAAGGTTTAAGAAAACTTCAAGATACTAAATCAAGAGAATATGAAGAATTTAAAGATTATTTAACAGAAAGATATTATAAACTCGACCCTGAAGATTATAAAATTGCAGAAGCCGTTGTCGACCAAACGGGCGCAGGCTTGAACTGGCGTTTTGACGCAGCAAAAGACGTTGCGGATTGGGATGAAGTTAAAGAAAAACAAATAACGGCAGAACAAGCTTGGGATGATGTTATAGGTGTTTGGAAACCGTTTATGAAAGAGGTTAGAAAATATAACCCTTCATCATACGTTGTTGCCGAAGTTACATCTCTGCATGATTTCAACAACTACGATTGGGGCCATTTTGGAAACGCCGATAAAGCAGAAAGCATTTATTATGAAGAAACGGGCGCTACAACAGGCAGCAACTATTCAACATATTTTGGCCTATACCCTAAATTATTCGGCCAAAACATTGAAAACGGCGAATTAAACGGCGATACATACCGTTCAATCAATAAATTCTTATCTGAAACTCAAAAATTCATTAAGCCGCAAGGCAAAGGCAATATAACTTCAGAATTTATTGAAGGCAGCCACGTTTTCTTGGATAACCACGATAAACCAAGAACAGCCCACTTGATGGCGGTTGATGCAAAACTGTTTTGGAGTGATTTTGACAAAGGAACAAACGAAGCTTTCAAAAAACGTGCCGAAAAAGTTCTTCAAAGGGAATATTCGGATGATATGAGCTCTAAAGCCGTTGCGGTTGCAGAAAAATATGATGAATATTTTGAAAAATATATGAAAGAATTCGGCTATGATAATAAATCTGTCGCAATTATGAAAAAAGCAGTTGCACACCTTGCAAACGGCAAAAAATTCAAAAGCACGGATGAAACCTCAAAGCCAAGCTACAAAAAAGCGGATTCTTTCGGCGCTATGCCTTATGAATACACAATTCCAGACGTTATAGACCAAGCGGAAGCTATGGGCCTTGATTTTAAAGACAAAGATAAAAGAGCTTTGTATGACAAGGTTAGAGCCGCAATGGTTGCGCCATACATAAGCAAAATGACATCCATTTATGAAATTATGAACGGCACAACGGGCATTCCCACACTTTTTGCAGGTGCAGAATTTGCCCAAACAGGCTGTGAAACAAAATCCAAAAACTGGTTATTGGGTTGCAGAAACGCAATCAGGCATGATTGGATTAAAGAAAACAGCAAAGATGATGTTGCGGCCTTTAATGCAAGAATGAAACAAATAGGCATGCTTCATAAAAAACCCGGGTTTGCGCCACTTTCAGGCGGCACTCCCGTTGTTGTTCCGGTTGATGTTATTGCTATTGCAACTAAGGAAGAACTTATAAAAGCTCTTGAAAATGTTGGCAAAAACAATTTTGGCGATATTAAAACATCTTGCGAATTTCTTGAATGCTTTAAAGATAAAAATGCAACAGTAGAAGACGCTGTTAAAGAATTAAAAGAAATGCCCGAAGATGAATTGAAATCAAAACTTTCAGACGCTCTTAAAGATAAACACCCCGGGCTTGTCGGCTGGGTAAAATCAAATATTCACCCATCGGCTCCCGAAACCGGCGCTATGGTTAAATATAACGATAAGGGCGATATGGTAATAACCATGATGACAAACGCTTATATGCCAAAAAATGGCGACCGTGCAGTTTCGCTTTTAAATGAAGCTGAAGCGGTTGCACCAAAAGTTTCAAGCGTTACCCTGAAAGATGAAGACGGCAATTTGGTTGCAAAACCGGGCAGCAGATTTATGAAAAAAACATATAACGACAGATACAATGAATATGCAGATGACGGTATATTTATTTTAACCAAAGAAGGCAAATTGGTTAGCGAAAGCGGTGAAGAAGCCTCTTTAGATTCAACCGCAACTTATTTTGTTCTTCAAAAGCCTTTATATACCTCTCAAATAAAACCTGTCGGTTAAAATTTAAAAGCCCTTTTTATAAGGGCTTTTTTAATTTCTAAAATCAGGAAACGCCATTAAATCGCCCTCTTCGGTGCGCCATCTCATCCAGCCGGTTTTTGTAAGCCCGTCATAGGTTGTTAATTTAACCAAAATCCAATTTCCTTTAATAAGCCAAAGCGAAATGTGTTTCGGAAAATTAAAAGTGTCAACAACCGTGCTTTCTTCATCTTCTTTTGAATATAATTTTTTATAGTAATCAGGGGTATTATTAAAAATATAAACCCCGAATTTTCGGCCATACAGGTTCATGAAAGCTTCCCATGGCATAAAATCAATGTTTTCATTTTTTTTAACCCAGCCAAATAACTTTCTTTTTTGGTCATAACAAATATAAAACCAATCATCATCATCTGTTTCAACAGATAAAAGGGCAAGGTTATATTCTTTTGAATATGCAACAAATGTGCTTGTAATTTCAGGGTTTTTAACCCCTCTTTCTTTTATTGTCACTTTGTTTTTTTCAAGTTTAATAAAAGCGGCCAAAGGGCTTTTTAAATCGTTCATTTCATATATCGGAACTTCCCCTTTTATTGCAATCGGCCCTATTCCGTAATGAAAACCTTGGTTAATGCGGGTTGGAAGGTAGTCTGCAAAGGCGGGTTCAAAACAAAAAATTAAAATAATAAGAAATATTAAAAATTTTTTCATAAAAACATTATACAATTTTATTTAAAATTTTCACATTTGACAATTTAAAAAATATTGTTTGAATGATTTTTCAGACAATTAAAATGTAGTTATATGTAACATTATGTAAAGTTTTTAACTTGACTATAGACTTTCAGGGAGTACGATTATATAAGCTAAAATTGTCATGATTATGGAAAATTTTCGCTTTTTTATAAATTTGACAACAAGGCTAATCTAAGCAGACAACAAGTTTTCAGCTGAATTTAACAATTGTAATTACATATATTAGAGGTATTTAGATGTCAAAAACACAATATGCTAACCGTGTTACTCCGATGGGCATTCCACCTACCCGTTTGAGTGAACTTCCGGATTTGATTGAAATACAGAAAAAATCCTTTGAATGGTTTTTAAAAGAAGGCTTAAAAGAAGAATTACTTTCTTTTTCGCCCGTTAAAGACTATACGGGAAGATTAGAATTACATTTTCTTCCGAACTACACATTCGATAACCCCAAATATACGATAGAAGAAGCAAGAATCCATGATTCAACCTATTCAAAACAATTAAAAGTTATGATGAGGCTTGTAAACAGAGATTCAGGCGAAATTAAAGAACAGGAAGTTTACATTGGCGATATTCCCACAATGACTGATAAAGGTACATTTATCGTTAACGGTGCGGAACGTGTTATCGTATCCCAAATAGTAAGAAGCCCCGGTATCTATTATAAAAAAGAAGTTTCCCCCACAGGCAAACGTCTTTATAATGCAACATTAATTCCAAACCGTGGCGCATGGCTTAAAATTGAAACAGATTCTAACGATTTGGTTTACGTTAAAATTGACAAAAACAGAAAAATCTTAGCTACAACTTTATTAAAAGCTTTGGGTATCACACCCCCTGAAATGGAAACTGTTTTCACTCACTTTGAATTTTTAAAGAAAACATTAGAAAAAGACACAACAAAATCAACAGATGAAGCTTTAATTGAAGTTTATAAAAAATTAAGACCGGGCGACCCTGCTTCAGCTGCAGGCGGAAGGTCAATATTAGAAGCAAGATTCTTTGATGAAAAGAAATATGACATAGGCAAAGTTGGCCGTTATAAATTAAACAAAAAATTAGGTCTTAACCTTCCTGAAACTCAAAGAACAATTACAATTCAAGATATTGTTGCCGCAATTGAATATTTAATCAATTTAACATACGACGAAGGCGTTTTGGATGATATTGACCACTTAGGAAACAGAAGAATAAGATCTGTCGGCGAACTTTTACAAAACCAATTCAGAGTAGGTTTATCAAGAATTGAAAGAATTGTTAAAGAAAGAATGACACTTCAAGATTCTGAAACCCTAACACCTCTGAATTTGTTAAACGTTAAACCATTAAACGCTGCAATTAAAGAATTCTTTGGTTCATCACAGTTATCACAATTTATGGACCAAACAAACCCGCTTGCAGAATTAACACATAAAAGAAGAATATCAGCATTAGGCCCCGGCGGTTTGATGAGAGAACGTGCAGGGTTTGCAGTTCGTGACATTCACCCTTCACAATACGGCCGTATTTGCCCTGTTGAAACTCCTGAAGGCCCGAACGCAGGTCTTATCGGTTCACTTGCAACTCACGCCAGAGTGAACGATTACGGCTTCATTGAATCACCTTTCTTTGTTGTTAAAGATGGTGTTGTAACTGAAGAAGTACACTATTTAACAGCAGATGAAGACGAAAACTATCGTGTGGCACCTGCCGATGTTCAATTAGATAAAGACAGAAGAATTAAAGACCCGTTCATTCCTGTAAGATACCGTTCGGAATTTACAATGGGCGATTCTAAAAAGGTTGACTACTTTGGTGTTTCACCAATTCAGATTATCTCTGTTGCAACCTCTTTAATTCCGTTTATTGAACACGACGATGCTAACCGTGCCTTGATGGGTTCTAACATGCAACGTCAGGCAGTTCCTTTGTTAATCACACAAAGGCCTGTTGTAGGTACAGGTTTAGAAAAAAGAGCCGCAAAAGATTCAGGCATGGTGTCTGTTTCAGATTGCGACGGTGTTGTTGTAAGAGTTGTAGGTGAAGAAATTCACATTAAAGATAAAGACGGCAAAATTCACCAACACCAATTATTAAAATATGTAAGATCTAACCAAGACACTTGTATTAACCAAAAGCCAATCGTAAGAGAAGGCATGGAAGTTAAAAAAGGCGATGTTATAGCAGACGGTGCTTCCACCAATATGGGTGAACTTTCATTGGGTAAAAACGTTCTTGTTGCTTATATGCCTTGGGAAGGCTATAACTACGAAGATGCTATCTTGTTATCCGAAAGATGCGTTCATGATGATGTATTTACATCCGTTCACATTGAAAAACTTGAAATTGACGCTCGCCAAACAAAATTAGGGCCTGAAGAAATTACAAGAGAAGTTCCGAATGTATCTGAAGATGCTGTAAGACATTTGGATGAAAGAGGCATTGTAAGAATCGGTGCAAGAGTTTATGCCGATGACATTTTGGTTGGTAAAATCACACCGAAAGGCGAATCAGAACATCCGCCCGAAGAAAAACTTTTAAGAGCAATCTTTGCCGAAAAAGCAAGAGATGTTAAGGATAATTCTCTTAAAGTTCCTCACGGCGAAGGCGGTAGAGTTGTCGACGTTAAAGTGTTTGACAGAGAAAAAGGCGATGAATTGCCACCCGGTGCAAACACGGTTATCAGAGTTTACATTGCTCAAAAACGTAAAATTTCAGTCGGCGATAAACTTTCAGGTCGTCACGGTAACAAAGGTATTGTTTCAAGAATTCTTCCAAAAGAAGATATGCCGTTCTTACCTGACGGTACACCTGTAGATATCGTTCTTAACCCTCTTGGTGTTCCTTCCCGTATGAACGTTGGTCAAACTTATGAATGCTTGCTTGGCTTAGCGGCATACTTAACGGGTAATCACTACGAAGCACCTCCGTTTGATGAAATGTACGGTGCTAACCAATCAGAAATCGCAACAAAAGCCGAACTTCTTAAAGGTATTAAAGAATCAGGCTGCGATTGGGTTAGAGAAGACGGTAAAGTTACATTATACGACGGCAGAACGGGCGAACCGTTTGATGAACCTGTTGCAGTCGGCCTTTCATACATCTTGAAACTTGTTCACCTTGTAGATGATAAAATCCACGCAAGGTCAACCGGTCCATATTCACTTGTTAC
>DVKW01000103.1 GCA_018715855.1 Candidatus Galligastranaerophilus intestinigallinarum | reverse complement strand
TTTACCGTTGAAACAAAATTTTTAAATTCTTCTTCTTTTTTAATTAATAATGACGGGGGAATTTTATCGTTAATCAAAAAGTATTTAATGCATTCACTTTTATTTTTAACATTTTTATTTTTTAAAATGCTGTTTAAAGTTCCCAAAAAGGGAATTACAAAAACGCCTTCATTTTGGTTTGAAAAAATGCCTATATCATAATTTTTTTCGCTGTTTGAAAAACCGTAAAGTGCGTTTTGCATAAAGTTTTCGTTTTCAAATTCTTCAACTTCAAAAAATTCAAAATCGCCATCAAACGCCCTAAATTCAACTTTTTCATTTTTTGCGCCCGTATGATAAAGATAAAAATCGTTTAAAATGTTATCAATATCTTTATTTGAAACAATAATTTCATCGCAATTAAAACATTCAACAAAAGAAGAATGAAAACTTAAATTGGATTTTTTAATTTCCAAAAGCTTTTCTTTATTGTTTAAAACGGCAATTTTCGGGTTTTTGATAATACATTTAACACTTTCCAAGTTTGCAAAATATTCCCTGAATTGGCCAAAAACATCAAAAATTTCAAGCAGGTAAAAATTATTATCAAGTTCAAAAACCCTTGCTTTCATAAAATCATAAAGCCCGATGCCCCTTAAATTGGTGGTTTTAACCAAGGGAATTAAAGTATAATTTGTTTCTTTTGCAAGGTCATAAACATCAAATGAATTTTTTGAAATTTTTTCTGTTCTAAAAACTGAAACATAGCTTTCTTTAAGAGCTTCAACCGTTTTTTTATCGGCATTTGGGGTTTTTTCAATAAAATAATCCAAAACCCTTTTGCCTGTTTCCATTTTGCCTTCTAAAATGTAATCTATTAAAATGTCATTTAATTCAGATTCTTTTTTTATTTCAATCTTATTTTTAATTAAATAATTTTCAAATTCCCTGCCTAAAGGTTCATCTTTTACAATAAAATCTATTAACGAATCCATGGTTTTACTTATAAGTTCGGTTGTTTCAATAATTGCAGGCATAAAGTTTAAATTTCTCCCCTTTTAAAATAAATTAAATATTCAACATTTCCTTGTTTTGCGCCTTGAATGGGCGATTTTATAACCCCTTGAAAATTAAGTTCTAAATTTTTGGCGTAATCTTTAATGTCTTCTATTATTTTATTATGAATTTTTTCATCTCTTACAACGCCGCCTTTTTGAATTTCTTCTCTTTTTGCTTCAAATTGGGGTTTTATTAAAAATACAAATTCTGAATTTTTTTGTACAAAATTAATAATGTTATCTAAAACTTTTTTAATTGAAATAAAAGATAAATCCATGCTCATAAAATTGGGCATTTCATCATCTAAAAGGCTTTCGCAACCATAAATATCAAAAAATGTGCAATTTTTAACGTTTGTTTTTTCTTTTGATATTACCCTTTTATCTTCTCTTAATTTCCAAGCAAGCTGGTTGTAGCCAACATCAATTGCATAAACTTTTTTTGCTCCGAATTGGAGCATGCAATCAACAAAACCACCGGTGGATGCGCCCATATCTATACAAATTCTATCTTTTAAATTTATATTAAAGGCTTTTATGGCGCCTTCCAATTTTAAGCCGCCACGAGAAACATAGGGCATAACTTTTATTTCAATTTTTTCTTTTGAATTTGGGTCAAAAAGCTTATCAGGGTCAAATTGTTCTCCTGCTTTATCAACAATTTTTTCACCGATTTTAACATTTCCCGCTAAAATTGCAGCAGAAGCCGCATTTTTAGTTTCAAAATAACCCTTTTCAAAAAGTATTAAATCAAGCCTTTTTTTCATTTTTGAACGTACATTTCATCTTGCAGAGCGCAGCCTGTAATTTCACTTGTTACAAAAGTTACTTTCTTAACGGGGCCGTTTGCCTCAATTTCAAAAACTTTTGGCGCTTGCGGGTTTCTGATTATATTTTGAACATTTTCATAAACCTTATTCGGGTCATCTAAATATAAAATTATAGGTGCAATAGAGCCTTTAACAAATATTACAAACGCCGTTTTTTGTGTTATTTGTTGATTGTTAAATTGTTGTTGTGCCATTTTAAAATTCCTTATTTTTTATATACCAAAAAAATCTTTAGCTGTTTTTGTTGTAATTTTATCAACGTGTTCAACCGTTATATCTTTTAAAAGCGCAATTTCCCTTGCAATAAAAGGAAGATATTCAGGGGTATTTTCTTCTCCTCTCATTGGGTGTGGCGCCATATAGGGGGCATCTGTTTCTAAAACAATATTTTCAAGCGGAACATTTTTTACAACTTCTTTTAATTTTCTTGAATTTTTAAAGGTTACAACCCCGCCAATTCCAAGAAGCCAGCCTTCTTTAATGCAAGAATTTGCAAATTCAAGAGAGCCTGAAAAACAATGCATTATAACTTTTTTAATTCCCGTTTCTTTTAAAATTTCAAAAGTGTCCAAGTGGGCTTCTCTTGAATGAACGATAACGGGCAAATTAAGGCTTAGCGCAATTTCAATTTGCGTTTTAAAAATTTTCTTTTGTTCTTCTTTTTGGGTTTTATCCCAATAATAATCGAGCCCAATTTCGCCTATTGCAACAATTTTTTTATTTTCTTTTGCAATGTTATAAATTTCTTTAGATGTATTTTCCCTATACTCTAAAACATCTTCAGGATGCACGCCAAGAGCGCCATA
>DVKW01000102.1 GCA_018715855.1 Candidatus Galligastranaerophilus intestinigallinarum | reverse complement strand
GGGGGTTCGAATCCCTCCAGGCGCGAATTTTCACCATTAATATATTTAACCTCATTAAGTTCCTGTCAGGATGCAATCGCTTCGCTTTTGCCCTCTTTTTCAAATGGTTTTGTAGTGCAAATTTTTTTGCTATTTAGCTATTAATTTTTGATATTCAAAAATATGCACCCATTATGGGTGCATTAAAATGAAAGGATAAATTTATTTCCCGCCTGTCAAATCAGTAAAAATAGAGCTTATGCGACAAAGCCGCACCGCTTCTTATTTTTACTAAGATTTGTTCATTCCTTCGTTCGCATTCGCTCACTTCGTCATAACGGCGGCTTGGAACGGTTTCGTTTTTAAAGTGTTCATCACACTTTAAAAACTTCACACACCTTTTACTTTTGGGCTTGATACATTGCTTTTTGTGCGGTTATACCATAAGGCACCGCTCTATCATCTGTTATCATAATTGAGAATATATCTCTAACCTTTTTTTCTGCAGGAAGCGGAACTTTATATACATTAGATTTAAGCCCGCATTCTACGTTATTGCAATTTACGTTTCCGGGGGTTGGCTTTTTGTCTCCATTAACATCAACCATAATTAGACAGGGGGGGTTAGTTGTTCCATTCGGATTGTGGTTTAAACCATATGAGCCACAACCGTTGCATTTTTCATCTGGCGCATAATCTGTTTCGCTAAATTTTGGTTTTGTATTAATGCAAAGATATGTATCTGATTCATGGAGTTTTGAAACCATTTTGTCACCGTTTATATTGTTGAATTCAAATCTCATGCCATCTGTCGTATAAAATGCTGCATTATCGGCTGAATATTGGTTGTTTGTGCCAATTCTTGTCCAAGCTGCGTAAGGAAGACGTGTGGTTGTTTTTTATGACGCTCATATGTTTTATTAAATAACCAAATAAATTTCCGTTATCATAAGGATATTCCCCTTCGAGCGCCATATTCATGGTGATAGCACTATTTAAAACAGAAACTGCTTTTCTTAAGCCTGTATTAAATTCTTGCTGCTGGGAATTACTGATTACAGATGGTATTGAAATTGCTGCAACAACGCCAATGATTGCTAAATTATTAAAACTTCAGCTAAGGTAAAACCTTTTTTCAAGTTTATTTTCAAATTATATTTCATATTTGCTCTAAAATGTGACGTAATACTTCATAGTAATTACATTATAAACCATGAGAATTATTAGTATGCAAAATTATGAAGTAATGTATCACAAATTTTTTGCAAAAAAAATTCGGGAAATAAGAAAAGCTAATAAATTATCTCAGGAAAAATTTGCAGAAAAGCTTGATTGTTCAAGGGAATTTATAAGCCGATTAGAAAATAACAAAGAAAAATTAAGCTTAAAATTGCTCTTAAAACTTGCGCATGTATTTAATATTAATTTAAGAGAATTTTTTGCAAAATAAATGCGCCTCATTTTAAGGCGCATATTATATTATTTTAATTTTTTATCTTATTTTGGTTAAGTTTGCTTTTCTTATCCTTATATTTTCAGGGGTTACTTCAACCAGTTCATCGTCCCCTATATATTCAAGAGAATCTTCTAAGCTCATAATTCTTGGAGATTGCAAGGTTACCATAACATCTGCCGTTGCTGATCTCATATTGGTTAACTTTTTGGTTTTGCAGATGTTTACCGCAATGTCTTGCGGGCGGTTGCATTCGCCTATAATCATTCCTTTATAAACTTTTGTTTTTGGCGTTACGAAAAATACGCCTCTATCTTCAAATTGGTGAAGTGCATAAGGAATTGCTTCGCCATCTTCAAATGCAATCAAAGAGCCATTTCTGTGGCGTTGCATATCGCCTGCATAAGGTGCATATTTTTCAAATGTATGATACATAATGCCTTCGCCTTTGGTCATTCTTATAAATTCAGACCTAAAGCCGATTAAACCCCTTGCAGGAATTGAAAAATCAATGTTTGTTCTTTTTAAGCCCGTTTCCATATTCAACATTTGGCCTTTTCTGTTTGAAATTCTTTCAATAACAGAACCCGTGTATTCTTCAGGAACATCCACAATTAAATTTTCATAAGGCTCTAAAAGTTCGCCTTCCTCATCTTTTTTAAAGATAACTTCAGGCTTTGAAACTTGAAATTCATAGCCTTCTCTTCTCATTTGTTCAATTAAAATTGATAGATGAAGCTCACCCCTGCCTGAAACTCTGAAAACATCCGTTGAATCTGTGTCTTCAACCCTTAGAGAAACATTTTTTTCTAATTCTAAATAAAGCCTTTTTCTTAATTGGCGGCTTGTTACAAATTTGCCTTCAGTACCTGCAAAAGGTGAATCATTAACAGAAAAATTCATCTGCAAAGTTGGTTCATCAATGTGAATTAAAGGAAGCGCGATTGGGTTTACCACGCTTGATAAGGTTTCACCGATTTGAATTTCAGGAAAACCTGCAACGCCAACAATATCGCCTGCTTCTGCTTCTTGAATTTCAACTCTGCCAAGGTCTTTAAAACCAAATAATTTTGTAACTTTACCTTTTTGGAAGGTTCCATCCGATTTAATTAAAGTTACCATATCTTGCGATTTTATTCTGCCGTTTATAATTCTTCCTATTGCAATTCTTCCGACATATTCATTGTAATCCAATGTTGTTGCCTGAAATTGCAAGGTGGCGTCTTCATCGCCTTTTGGCGGTTTAATATTTTCTAAAATGCAATCTAATAACGGAATTATATTGTCTGATTCATCGGTTAATTCTTTTTTTGCAAATTTATGAAGTGAGCTTGCATAAATAATTGGAAAATCAATTAATTCTTCGTTATCGGTTAATTCCGTAAACAGGTCAAAAACTTTATCAATTGTGCCGTTTGGGTCTGCCCCTTGTTTGTCTATTTTATTTACGACAACAATAATTTTTAAACCCATTTCAAGCGCTTTTGATAAAACAAACCTTGTTTGTGGCATTGGGCCTTCTTGAGCATCTACAATTAAAAGGGCGCCATCTACCATGCCAAGAACCCTTTCAACCTCACCGCCAAAATCTGCGTGGCCGGGGGTGTCCACAACGTTAATTTTTACACCCTTATAATTAACCGAAACGTTTTTGGATAAAATTGTAATGCCGCGTTCACGTTCAATGTCGTTGTTGTCTAAAACACAAACGCCTGCTTCTTGGTGATCTTTAAAAACGCCTGTTTGTTGCAAAATGCAATCTAC
>DVKW01000101.1 GCA_018715855.1 Candidatus Galligastranaerophilus intestinigallinarum | reverse complement strand
AAAGCGGCATTATCCGAAAGATAGCTTACATTTGCCAATGAACAAAAAATTTCATACCCTGAAGTTTCATTGTTTATTCCGTATGAAAGAGTTTTGTTTTGGTCAAAATCTCCCCAAGAAATTTCAAACTTTGCATTGTTGCCTTCGTTTGAAACAGTATATGAGCCTGCAACGGGGCTTGCCGTGGATAAATTATTTACAAAATTCAGACCTTTAATATATTCTTTTGGAATTTGAAAATCATAAATTGCAGGGGAAGAATCTCCGCCTTTGCCGCCACAATATGTTGATTTAACGCCTGATGAAATAGATTCGCAAAAATCGTTTGAAGTGTTTCCTTTAACATAGGCTTCATCGCCATCTTTTCCGCTTGCAGAAAGATATGAAAGCTTAACTTCTTTTACGATATCGGGATTTATATTGCTTGTATAGGCTGTTTCCGATGAACCTGTAGAAATTGTTGTTTCCTGTTCAAAACCGCCTGCAGCGCCGCCCCCGCCGCCGCCGCCCGCAACAAGGGTAAGGTTTATTCTTGTAACATCGTTTGGAACGGTAAATTTATACTCGCTGCAATTTTGCGAAGCAGAATAAGTTTCATCAAAATTGCCGTCTTCAAAATCAACACCTGCAATAAGGCAGCTGTTTGGATAAGTCAGGTTTGTGTTTCCTTTAAACGTATAAACAACGCCGTTATTTTTTTGAGGAAGTATTCTTTTTGTAAAAACGGGCGCCATTGCTACAAATATTAATGAAACAATAAGAATAGACATTAATATTTCAATCAAAGAAAAGGCAAAACTTTTAGAATTTATGTTTATATATTTTTTTATCATTGAAACTATCCGAAAAAAGGATTAATCCGCAAATACCACAGCTAGTTTTAGTATAGCCTATTTTAGAGCTGCTTTCAATAAAATTAAGGGGAGAAATTATAAAAAGCCTGAAATGTCTTTATTTTAGCCATTTTAAAATTAATTTTTATTACATATTTCAATAAAAAGTGTAAAGTGTTAAGTTTTATTAAGTAATAAGTATATAAAAAAGCAATATTTTTTAGATAATAAACTTTATATAAGTACAAGAGAGAAATTAAAAAAAGAGAAAACAAAGTTTACCACTACGTTACCACCAATACCAAAAGAGGACAAAAAAAATTTAAGCTCTTTAAAAAAAGAGCTTTTTTATTGCGAAAAAATCGGGGCTTAAAATAAACCCCGATTTTAAACCTTTTATAGTTCAAAATTTTGATAGCTCATATCAATATCATCTTGTTCAATTCCAATATATCTTAAAGTAATTGATTGAGATGAATGATTAAAAATTTTTTGCAAAATAACAACATCTTTATATTGTTTGTAATGATGATACCCGAATGTTTTTCGCATTGTGTGGGTGCCAACGTTTGCTTCAATTCCAAGGTTTTTACAAGCCCTGTTTATGAACCTATATACTTGCGACCTGTCAAGCCTTTTATGTTGTTTACCTAAAAATAAGGGGCCTGTTTCATAAAAATCTTGAAGGTAATCTTTAACAAGAAGAATTAATTTGCTGTTTAGGGGGAACTTTTTCTTTTTTCCTGTCTTTTTTTCAACGATATCGATATGGGTTTTGCCGATAACATCAGAAATATTAAGCCCCAAAATATCGGAAACCCTAAGGCCCGTATTTATGCCAATTGCATAAATAAGCCTGTTTCTCTTGCCTTCTTTGTGGCGTTTGAGGTAGTTTTCAACAGCTTTTACCTCTTCTTTGTTTCTAATGGGCTCCACTAAATGTTTCATACATCCTCCTTTTCTTTTTTTCCTACTGTGAAGTAGTGTGTTACAAAAGGAAGTGTATAAAATTTTTATTTATTCTGCTAACAATTTCTCGGCAAGTGTTGAAATTACCCTGCCATTTAAAGTTTTGTTTACTTCTTTTAATTTGTTTGCAATAATTTCCATTTCATCTGTCCAAATGAAGTTTTCTTGAACGTATTTTTCAGCTTCACTGTAACTTCCTTGCATTTGAACTTTTATAATTTTTTCAAGCATTTTATAAGCGGCAGGAACCACTTTTTCAATATTAACGTGAATTTTATTATCAGATGTTAAATTGTATGCGCCTTCTTTAAAAAGAAAATAATTTTGCATAACGGTTCTAACCCTGTGGGCTTGAGATAGAGTTGGTTTTGATTTTAAGAAGCAATCACAGACAAATGTTACAATAATTTGAACTCTTTGTTCTTCTTTGTAATAGCCCATTTTATAAAGGTCATCTACAAATGCCAAAGATGCCATATCTGCTTTATTTTCTTCAATTATACTTGTATATTTTCCAAGATTTTCAGTACCCTTATTTGGCACTAATGAATGGGCATTTTCATGGCCTATTGTAAACCAATGGTCTGCTTCATCTAAGTAAAATTGATGTTGAGATTTATCTAAAACGTTATCCAGCCTTTTTTGAAGCTTAATCGGGTCTGCCACTCTAATTTGCCTGTGGTAAACGTTTCTTCTGCCGCCACCTATGGTTAAAGAAAGTTTATCATTATTTGGAAGATTTTCTGCTAAGGTTATTCCCCCTCTAAATTCGCCGACATC
>DVKW01000100.1 GCA_018715855.1 Candidatus Galligastranaerophilus intestinigallinarum | reverse complement strand
ACTGGCAACAGTTCAAAAAAGGCTTACTCCAACAAATGTTTGTATAATAGTAAAATTATATTTTTAATTTAGTAGTTTTATAAATTATTATGTTTATGAAAATAAGAGGAGAAAAAAATATAAATGAATATTGGATTTTTAATCGAAAAAGGGTTTAATTTATACAAAGAAATAGAGCCATATTTATCTTCAACTCAAAAAGCTATTCTTAATAAAATTTTTTCAAATTTTGAAGTAGTAAACTCGTGCACGGAATTAGATAAGTACAATGAAGCAAGAATAATTTTAAGAAGTGCAATAGAAAGTGCGGTCTTATTTTGTTACATTAGCAAGTACCCTGAAAAAGAATCTGAATACATACAAGATTGTGAATTAATGGAATTTAAGAAACACTTAATTAGCTATAAGGAATATTTAAGAAATAAAGAAATACCAGAGCTTCAAGAAACTATTAAAAATATTGACGAACAAAAATTGATCAGTGAAAATGAAAACTTTTTTAGAATTTTATCAAAAGAAAATCAATATAAAATTTTATCAATCATAAAAGAAAAAGAATATAAATTAACACTTCAAACATTTAATAAACTTGACAAATATTACGAGAAGAAGTTTAGACCATTTTTTACAAAACTAGAAAAAATGTATAAAGCACTAGAAAATTTTACTCCGGATATTAAATTTCATATGAGGGAACTTTTTTTTAGAGATTATAATATATATTCTCAATTAGCACACGGAAATTTTCTCTCTTGGAATTCAAAAATAAATAAATTGGATAAATTAGAAATTATTAGCACTATTAAACGGATCCTATTTATTCCATATTTAATATTAAAAAATAAACAAATTATGGTAAGTGAAGCTACTTTAAAAGAATTATCAACAGCAATAGATATTATTGAACAAAGCATATAGTCTGCAAAATCCTTTTGATAAATTTTAAAATAGAATAATATATTTTCTATTGTCTGAAGAAAAATGTAAATAATAAATCTTTAAAATAAAAATTAGAATTACATAAAACAATAATTTATTTCAAGATGTTTAGTAATAAAAATTTCAAAATCTTGGCTGTATCTTTCTCCGGTGATTAATTTTGAAAGATAGCTTTCAGTAATTTTCAAACATTTTGCCAGTTGTTTTTGAGGCAAGTTCCTTATTAAAAGTTGAAATCTTATCATTCTCTCACGCTTATACAAAAATCTACTACCTCCATTGTTTGGAGATTTGGACATTTTTTGTTCAAGTATTTTTATTTTTTCTATTAGTTCTCTTTTCATAGGGGTAATTTCCTTACAATTAAATCATTTTGCGTACACCTATTTTAACTCTGTTTTTTGATAGTTCAAGTCCTGCAAGGGTTTAGAGTGTGTCTTAATGATACAAAAGTGGCAAATGTTTATTTGAAACACTTCCATTCTTCCGAGTTTAGAGTGATAGATGTTTGTACAATGAATGAAGAAAAATATATTACAATTAAAGAATTAGCAGAACTTAAAGGTGTAAGCACCAGAGCGATTAGGCTTTCAAAGGAAAAATATCAAACTCGCGAAATAAAAGTTAAAGGCGGAAAAAGTTTTGAAATTCTGTTATCAAGTATAGAGCCGGAGCTTCAGGAAAAATATTATTCTAAACTTGTTTCAATCCCGCCAATCAAGCAATTACCGATTATAGCTGAGTTTCATAAACCGGATAAAGGAAAAATAATTGCCCTTGCAAGGTTTGATTTGGTTAATTTATGGAGAGATCAAAGAAAACATCAGGCAGGCAAAAAACAATTTGATTCAGATTTTTTAAGTGCTTACAATTCTAATACTCTTTATCCCGAAATTTACGCAAAAATTGGAAAAGTCTCAATAGGCACCCTTCAAAGATGGAAAAGAGTTTTAGGCAACAGTAAAAATTATGAGCTTTTAATTCCAGGGTATCATTATGAGGATTATTCAAGAACTAAACTTGATGAATATGAAAAACAAATTTTTCTAAAATTTTTACTTAATCCTAATAAATTCAGTATAGGAAAAGCAATCTCACTTACCCAATATGTCCTAAAAATGCACAATAGAGAATATATCCCTGCTCCTGTGACATTTAGAAGATTTGCTAATTGGTATAAGTCAAATTATTTTGACAGATGGACTCTTTTACGTGATGGTGAAAAAGCTTTAAAAGAACAGGTTATTCCTCATATTAAAAGAGATATTTCAAAAATAGAAGTTGGTGAAATTTTAGTAGCTGATGGCAAACGATTGAATTTTCAAGTAATTAATCCTTTTACCGGCAAGCCTTGTCGAGCGACTTTAATCGGTTTTCTGGATTGGAAATCAACTGCATTGGTAGGCTATGAAATTATGCTTGAAGAAAATACCCAAAATATTGCTTCAGCACTTCGCAACGCAATTTTAAATTTGGGTAAAATACCAAAATTTGTTTATTTAGACAATGGCAGAGCCTTCAAAGGTAAATATTTTCTAGGTAGTGCAAATTTTAGTGAAATTGGATTAAAAGGAATTTATGAAAAACTTGGAATAACAACAATTTTTGCAAATCCATACAATGCAAGGACTAAAGTTATTGAAAGATTCTTTCTTGAAATGCAGGAAAGTTTTGAAAAGCTGTTACCAAGTTACATTGGAATAAGTATAGAAAATAAGCCTGCAAGGCTAAAAAGGAATGAGAAATTTCATTGTGCAATTCATACAGAATTTATCCCTACAATTCAACAAACAATTCAAATGATTAATAGTTGGCTTTTGTATAAAAATTCTTTGCATTGCCCAAATGATAAATCAAAAACTATTCAAGAAATGTTTAACGGTGTTAATAAAGATAAAATAAATGACAACGAATTAGATGATTTGATGTTAGCTCAAGAAATAAAAACAATTTCAAGTCAGGGAATACGATTCTTAAACAGTTGGTATTTTAATGATGCTTTGTACGGAATAAGACAAAAAGTAATCATAAAATACAGTCTTTTTGATTTAAGCTATATCAATATTTATACGATGTCAGGTAAATTTTTGTGCCGAGCGGATAGAATTACTTTAACACACCCATTAGCTCATTATACAGGTGAAATAGAAGACATTGAAGATTACAAACAAAAAATACAAAAGCAAAAACAGCTTAAAAACAAGACAATAAAAGCCTGCAAGGAGTTTTTGAATATTGAAGAGTTAGAAATTTTAAAGTGTGATATTGAGGATTATGACCAGAGTGGCGAAAAGGCTACGTGCAACCTTATTGAGAGTAAACATGCAGAAGGAAAAGAAGAAGTACATACCGCAGTAGTATCTTCAAAAATTAAGAAAACAAAAGAAAAACCTCAAAAGTATAATCCAAAAGTTAAACC
>DVKW01000099.1 GCA_018715855.1 Candidatus Galligastranaerophilus intestinigallinarum | reverse complement strand
CAAAAAGAATGCATTTGCTTTAAGTTGTCTATTTGCTCCTGCATAAGGGCAATTTCTTCATTTGGCTTAAATTTCTTTTTCGGTGCTTTTTTAACATCAGTCGGCACAAAAACAATTTCAACGGGAATTTCTTTTTCCATTGCATTATTAACTGCCTCTTGAATTTCGGGCAAATATTTTTGGTTTAAGTGGCTAACCCCAAAAGCCTGATCGGATTTAATAACAAAAACACCTTTTTTATATTGTTCCTCGTTTGGCATAACAGGTTTTAGGGGCGTTATCCAAGGCTCAAATGTTGATGGCGGCAAGCTTGTTTTAAGAGTTTCAAGCGCATTATTCCAAACTGTTTTATAATCTTTTTCTAAACTCTCATCAGTCATGACAAAAAAAGCTCTTCCATCCTTTCTTCTTAACAATTTTACTATAAAAAGTTATTGTAGTAATATAAGATTAAATTTTGTTAAACCTACAGCTTGGGGAATTAACTTTAAGAGAACATTTTATGCGATTAATTAATCACTCATATCTTTTTGATTTATTCAGAAACTTATATGCAGATATTTCATATAATTCATATCTTAATAAAACGGGGGAAGCAATTATCCCTTTAAGATATTTTCTTGAATTAACATACAGATGCAACTTAAACTGCCCTTATTGCTATTTGGGCCATAACCGCCATAAAGAAGAATTAACAACAGATGAATGGATAAATGTTTTATCTCAAATTCCTTGGTATGGTTTAATTACGCTTGTTGGGGGCGAGCCTTTTTTAAGGAATGATTTTGTTGATATTTTAAGGTATTCTTCAAAAAAAGTGTTTGGCAAGGTTAATGTTGTTTCAAACGGAACTTTATTGAATGAAGAATATATTGATGAAATGATTAAATCCAAAATTGTTTTATTCAGTGTTTCATTGGATGGATGGGGCAAAACGCACGATTTAAACAGAAATAAAGAAGGCATTTTTGATAAAATTACAAACAATCTTGAAATAATTAATAAAAAACGCCACAAAAGCCCAACTATGATTGATATTAAAACCATAGTTTTAAAAAATAACATTGAAGATATTTATAAGCTTTATGAATACTGCACAAAAATGGGTTTTGAATATCTCTCTGTTTCTTTTTTAAGAAGTAACGGGCTTAAACAAAATGCAATTTTACAAGATGATTTTACATCCATTTTTTATGAAGAACCTTATGATATAGACCCTTATTTTGATTTAGACCATTTCTTGGATGTTTATAAAAGAATTTGCGAATTATCCAAAAAATCTCCCACAAGAATAAGGTTTTCGCCAAAATTTGAAGGCGGCGGGCATATAAAAGAAATTGAGAGAATAAGAAACTTTTTTAACCCCGAAGATAAAAACGATTTAAAAAGGCACCCAAAAGATATTTACTACCCTTGCAAATATCCGTATTCAAACATCATGATTAACCCTTCAGGCGATGTTTACCCTTGTTTATCGTTTAAAATCGGAAATGTAAAAGAAAAAAGCATAAAAGAGCTTTTTAATACTCCAAAATACAGGTGTTTCAGAAAAAACCTGAAATATTCAAAAGCTTTTACATCATGCCAGATGTGCTGCGAACTTAAAGTTAAGGATAAAAAATAAATGAAAATAATCAGAATATTTTTGCTTTTCACCATAGTTTTAATTTTTAATTCTTCGGCTATTGCCGCTGATTACGTTGCAAAAAAGCTGCCTTCAGGCCAGTTGGTTATTGTTTATGAAATGAAAGATAACCCGATTGTAACAATTAACACTTGGGTAAAAACAGGCTCAATTAATGAAGATGATTCAAACACAGGCGTTGCCCATTTTTTAGAACACCTTTTCTTTAAGGGTTCAGAAAACGTTCCGCCCGGGGAATTTGATAAAATTTTAGAATCAAAAGGTGCTATTACAAACGCAGCCACAAGCAAAGACTACACTCAATTTTACATAACAATTCCGTCAAAAGATTTTGACACTGCCTTAAAATTGCATTCGGATATGATGTTAAGGCCTTTAATTCCAAGAAAAGAACTTGAAAAAGAAAGGCTTGTTGTAATTGAAGAAATTGCAAGAGGGCTTGATAACCCGAGTTCTTTAATGTATGAAAACCTTTTTAAATTGGTTTATTCACCCAATGTAAATGACCACCCTTATAAAAGGCCTGTTATCGGTAAAAAAGAAATTATATCAACCATTTCAAGGGAAAATATTCTTGAATTTTACAATAAATGGTATATTCCAAGCAACATGATAACGGTTATTTCAGGTGATGTTGACCCTGAATATGCAATAAAAGAAGTTGAATTGGCATTTAATCAACCGATTCAAAAACACATAAAGCCAACCTACCCTTCAATAAACAAAATAACAGAGCCAATCAGAATAAATGAAACAATGGATGTTGCGCAAGGGTATATGGCAATAGGCTACAGAGCGCCAAAATTTGAAGATAACAAAGAAGCATACGCACTTGATGTTCTTGCTGTTATTTTGGGCGGTTCAAACAGCTCTGTTTTAAATACTGAATTAAAAGAAAAGAAACAACTTGTAAATTCAATTTCTGCTTCTTATTCTCAATATTTAGATGACGGGTTATTTATAATTTCATCAACTTTTAAACCTGAAAAAATGCAATTGGTTGAAAAAGAAATATATGATGAAATTCAAAAAATTAAAAATGGCGCCATTACAAAAGAAGAAGTTCAAAAAGCAAAAAATATGATAAAAACTTCAACCTATTACAGCAGAGAATCTGCCCAAAATATTGCAGGTGAAATAGGCTTTTTCACTTTTTATTTCAATAATCC
Source organism: Candidatus Galligastranaerophilus intestinigallinarum (assembly GCA_018715855.1). Lineage (GTDB taxonomy): Bacteria > Cyanobacteriota > Vampirovibrionia > Gastranaerophilales > Gastranaerophilaceae > Galligastranaerophilus_A > Galligastranaerophilus_A intestinigallinarum. The sequence goes on along the minus strand of DVKW01000099.1, from coordinate 2,194 downwards.
AAAAATGTACGATAAATATTTAAAAAGAATAGATAAGGTTTCAGTTAAAGATGTAATAAACGCTGCAAATAAATATTTAATAAAAGAACAATCCGCAACATCAACCATCTTGCCTGAAAAAACCGCATTTATTAATATATCCGACACAAGACAAATTGCAGCTGCGGCAAAAATAATTCCTGATACTGCAAAAGTTTTGGAATCAAATAAAAACGAAACAAAATATCTTTTAGATAACGGTTTAACTTTAATAATAAGGAAAAATAAACAAAATTCCATTATTGCCATAGATATAAACGCAAAAGGCGGCGCATTTTTAGAAAATACCCCGGGGGTCGGATATCTTGCGGCAGCAAACGCTAAAAGGGGAACAAAATCTTTCAGCTTTGATGAAATGAACGATTTCCTTGATGAAAACGGAATCAGGCTTTCATTAAGTGCAGGCTCGGATGCTTTCAATATTTCAATGCAAACAACCAAAAACAGGCTGGATGAAGCATTTATGATTTTGGATGAAGTTGTTAATTACCCAACTTTTTCAACAGTTGAAACAGACAAAACAAAAAAACATTATAAAGAATATGTTAATTCAATGAAAGACAGGCCGCTTTCGCTTGCCGTTGATAAATTTGCAGGCCTTGCATATAAAAATTACCCCTATGGAAATAATTCGGATATCGTTTTGCCTGAAATAGATAAAATTTCAAGGGAAGATATAGTTAAATTTTACAATAACATCTTAGATTCAAAAAACCTTGTTGTTTCAATAACGGGCGATGTTAACGAAAACGAAATAATTAAAAAGTTTTCAACACTTTTTGAAGACAAAGGGCAAAAGAAGGTTGAAGTTAAAGATTTTAGAAAAACAAGTTTTATTCCAAACGAAAACATTACAAAAAAAATTAATTCCGACAAAGAAACCACTTGGATTATATTAGGCTATAAAACATCCCCTGTTTATAACATTAAAGATTTAGCCACGCTTAAAGTTATAGATTCCATATTGGGAACAGGCATGAGTTCAAGAATGTTTAAATCTTTAAGAGAAAACAAGGGGCTTGCCTATCAGGTTGGAACAAACATTAACCAATATGCAAATGATTCGGCGTTTTTTGCATACATAGGAACAAATTACAAAAACGAAAAAACCGCAACAGACGGCATTTTAGCAGAATTTCACAAGCTTAAAACAGAATTTGTTCCGACAAAAGAACTAAATGAAGCAAAAGAAAAATTATTGGGAAATATGGTTATTTCAATCGAAACCAATATGGACAGAAGCAGCCTGCTTACAAAATATACAACCTACGGCTACGACATTAATTTTCTTGAAAAATTAAAAGAAGAAATAAACAATGTAACCGCAAGCGATATTTTGACATTTGCAAATAAATATTTCTCTGCGCCTTATATTTCGGTTATTGTTGGCAAATAAAATTTTCATTCATTTATATGTTTTACTTTTTAATTCATGTCATTAAACTTAAAAGTAAGTTAGGAAACAGGAATTAATATTATGGTTAACAGAATCACCGGTAATTCACTTTTTGCACAGGCTGCATCAGGTTTAAATTCAAGCTATTATTACCTTTCTTTACTGTCAGGTTCAACAAACGGCTTAACTTTAGATAACATTTTGCACCCTGATACTGAAAATTCAGGTGCAAGTGCAATATATTTAAATTCAACCTTTGCGCAATATTTGGCAAAAAACTTTAACTATATTGATATGGATGGTGACGGCACAATCACCCAAACAGATATCACAAACTACAGCACCCAATTATACGGCACGGGCTTAACTTATGCCCAATTGTCGCAATTATGTGCTCAAGGCGGCTCGGGTTCACTTTATGAAACTGTTTTAAATAATTTTCAATATATAGATGCAAACCACGACGGCAGAGTGACAAGTGCCGAAATTTCAGCTTACGGTATTGAACAGGAAAAAGAAGAAATGGAAGGAAAATACCCAAAATATGACCTAAAGGGTATGTCTATTTTCCATGATACAACAACATCAACCACAACGGCTGAAACCACAGAAACAAAAGAAGTTTAAATTTTTTAGGTTTTTATAAAATCTAATTTACAACGACCATAAACCTTTTCTCTAAAGGGTGCAGATATTTTGCCGTAAATTCGGGAAAATTCCTGCATTCTTTTTTTATCATATTCAATCACAATAATTGCA
>DVKW01000098.1 GCA_018715855.1 Candidatus Galligastranaerophilus intestinigallinarum | reverse complement strand
CTTTTCATTTTTGCCTTTCTTTAAAAAAAGGCTTTTTTAGATATTTTTTAAAATTAGCCAATAAAAAAAGAGGCTTAAAGCCTCTTTTAAAATTTACCCTGGATGCGATTCGAACGCATGACCTACTGCTTAGAAGGCAGTTGCTCTATCCAGCTGAGCTACCAGGGCATAAGTTATTCAGTTTTCATTTTTACCGCCGGATAGAGCAACAGTTGCTTTTTTTTATAACGAAAGCCTTTTGGCTTTCTTGGCAGCTGAGCTACCAGGGCAAAAATGTTGCAGCTAACAAATTAACTACAACATTTATAATACAACATAAAACTTTTTTTTCAAGTAATTTTACAAACCCATACCGATTAAAAGGTTACATAGCAAATTCTGCACAATTGAAAGCACAATAAATGCAAAAATCGGCGAAATATCAATCATACCAATTGGCGGAATAACTTTTCTAAACGGTTCAAAAATAAAGTCTGTAAATTTTCTGATTGAATACCAAGGTTCTTTATACCAATTAAAATTTGGAAACCACGATAAAAGCACCCTAATTAACATAATCAACATAATTAAGTTAAAAAGCTGATATATAAGATAACTTGGCCTTGCAATCATATTCTAAACCCTTGAATTTTCAAATGTCTTATGGCAAGCGCAATCGTATTCTTCAAAATCTGTAATTATTTGAATTAAAAGCGCTTTTAAGTTTTCGATATTATTTTTAAATACTTCCATAACAGCACCGTGGCTAACAGGCTCTGTGTCTGAAACAAGCCCTGCATCATAATCTGTTATTAAAGAAATATTCAATGGGCACATATCCATTTCTTTTGCAAGGTAAGATTCCGGGTATTGAGTCATGTTAATTACATGCCAGCCTTGAGATGTGAAAAATTTACTTTCGGCTTTAGATGAAAACCTTGGCCCGTTAATAACAACAACTGTGCCTGTTTTATGGAAGCTCAAACCCAATTTTTCTGCAGATTGAATTGCAAGTTTTCTTAAATTGGGGCAATAAGTTTCAGCTGCACTAACATGGGTTACAATCGGGCCTTCAAAGAAGGTGTCTTTTCTTCTGCCAAATGTCCAATCAACAAATTGGTCGCAAAAAACAATGTCGCCGGGTTTAACTTCTTTTTGCAGACTGCCTGCAGCACAAGGTGAAATTAAATATTTACAGCCAATTTGCTTCATTGCCCAAATGTTTGCTCTGTAATTAACATCCCCGGGGGTAATTGAATGGTCTTTGCCATGCCTTGGCATAAAAGCAACGTTTTTGCCTGCAACTTTTCCTATTGCAATTTTATCACTTGTTTTGCCGTATGGTGTTTCAATTGTATATTCTTTAACATCACCCAAAAATGAATAAAACCCTGAACCCCCAAATATACCTATTGTTGCTTTTTCTTTTATATCGTTCATCTTTTTTCCTTTTTTATTCTTCATTCATAACTTTTTCATAATCTTCAGTTACAATTTCCTGCAATTTTGTTCCCACAAGAATTTTGCCGTCTTTTCTAACGCCTGCACCGTAAATAAATTGTGCATCATTATGGTTATCTACATCAATGCATATAAGGTTGTAAAAAGCGGGTGATGTAACGGAATTAACCGTGATTGTTTGGGGGTTATTAAAATCTGTTCTTTGAATTCCCCACATAATACCATCAGATGTCACAATGTTAAAATCGCCTTTTGGGGCGTCATCTTGATAAAATGCAGTTTCACAAGCGCTGTCAAAACTGTTTTGAAGCTTTTCATAGTCTGCAACATCGTCTGTTTTTTCTAAGCACAATCTGTTTCTGGTTGTTGTGTCGTCAACAAATGCCGCACAGCCGGTTGTGCTTGTAATGCCGCCATTAACGTCATCGTGGCTGCAATCAACACTTTTAACGTTTAAAATTTCCGCTAAATTGTTGCAAAAAAATGCGTTTCTGTCATCTGCATCTGTTGCATAACTTGTTGAAGTTAAAATGCCGCCGTTTGTGTCGTATGGCCCTGAATTTGTTAAGCTTTCAACTGCTCTTGTTAAGGTGTTAAAGGCCTTTTTGGCTCTTAATTTTTCTTGGTCGGGAGAAGCCGTAAACAAGGCAGGAACCAAAATTGCCGTTAAAACGCCGATTACCGTAAACACAATCATAATTTCAGCAAGCGTAAAGGCACTTTTTTTGTTATTTTTGAACATAAATGTAAACCCTTCAAAATAAAGTTTATATAGTGATTATAATATAGTTTTTAGGTGTTTGCAATTCCGTTTGCCTAGGGTTTATAATCAAGAACTTCATATTCTTTGTCTAAGCGCATCAATTCTTTTTCTTTTCTTTGTTGAAATTCTTTTTTTCTTACATTAAGGTTTTCTTCGGCTTTCACTTTTGATTTTAGGTGTTCTAATTTCGGGCTTGTTTTAGCCTTTAATTTTGATTTTTTAAATTTTGAATGATAAATCTTAAATTGCCTTTTTGTTTCGGATTCAAAAATTTGGGGGTTCGAAATTTCTTCATTTTGCAAAGTTTCTTCTTCATTTGAAGAATTTTCAACACCAAATGAAAAAGGCATTATTAAAAAGCAAATTAATATAAGAAAAAATTTTTTCATTCTTTAATAACATCAATTTCCGTGTATTCGGATAAATAAGGAATATGTTCTTCCGTGATTATTTCCCCGGGCAGTAAAACAGAAATCCCCGGCGGGCAAAGCGCCACAACTTCTGCCGAAATTCTTCCTATTGCATCTTCTTTTTTAATTCTTTCTTTTTGTGAAAAATAAGCTTCTCTTGGTGTCATAACAACATTTGGCTCTGTTAGGGGCATAAATTTAACATTTTCCAAATGCGACAGGTCGGGGTAATTATTCCTTGCAATTTGTTTTATTGCAAGCAAAAGATATTCAAATTCTGCCCTTGTGTTACCAATGTTTGATAAAATTAAAACACCTTCATCAGATGCAGATTCAACTTCAATATTAAAATCCAGTTCTAAAACAGATTCTAAACGTTTACCTGTTAATCCTCTTACTTTTAAGAAAATTTTTGTAACATCAAAATTAACTCTGCTGCCTTCGCCTAAAACGCTTACGCCTGCGATATTTGAAGCTTGTTCTCTAAAGAATTTTGCATTGTCTATTGCATTTTGAATTAATTTTTTACCTTCATTTGATGATAAACTTGCCCTTGCAGCGTCTAAACTCGCAAGAAGAAGAATTGAAGGGCTTGTTGTGTGCAATAATTTTAGAGCATGCTCAATTTTATTTTCATCTAAAAGTGAATTTTTACCTAAATGAAGCATGGAAGCTTGTGTTAAAGCGCCGCCTGTTTTGTGCAGTGAATGAACAACCGCATCTGCACCCAATTGAAGTGCTGTTGTCGGAAGTTCTTCATGGAAATTCCAAAGTGAACCGTGGGCCTCATCTACAATTAAAGGCACTTTATAAAAATGGCAAATTTCTGCTATTTCTTTAATATTAGAAACAACGCCTTCATAAGTTGGGTTTGTAACCCACACAAATTTAACATTTTTGTTATTTTTTAATTTTTCAGCCAAATCGCTTGGTTGAATTGCACCATAAATTGCCCAATCTTCAAGTTTTTTGGGCATTAACCAATAAGGTTTTGAGCCTGTTAGAATGGTTCCTGTTAAAACAGACCTGTGGGAATTCCTTGCAACAATAATTTCATCTTCAGGGGAAATTACACCAAAAGCCAAAGCCAAATTTGAAATTGTGGAACCTGATGTTATAAAAAATGTTCTTTTTGAATTGTAGCAAATTGAAGCTACATCCATTGCTTCTTTAATAGCGCCTGTGGCAGGGTGCAGAGTTCCTAAATTGTCAAATTCATCTGTTGTATCGCATAAAAGAGCATCCATGCCGATAACATTTTTAAACTGCGGC
>DVKW01000097.1 GCA_018715855.1 Candidatus Galligastranaerophilus intestinigallinarum | reverse complement strand
TTAAGGGGCTTTTTTTATTAAATATTCAGTAGGTTGGGGTTTCTACTCCAACAAGGGTTTTTAACTTTTGGTTGTTGGGCTGAAAGTCCAGCCTGCTTTCTTTTTTCTTCATAATAATATTTTTTATTTGTATTCAACAACCAAAATTTCAGGCGGGCAATTAAACCTTAGGTGCAAAATGCTTGTGCCAAGCCCTTTTGTTGTATATGTAAAATTATCAACAAAACCTGACGCATATTTTTTCCCATATTTAGATGGCACAATAATAGGGCCGATAAATGGAATTCTAACCTGCCCCCCGTGGGTGTGGCCCGATAAAACAAGGTTTACTCTATTTTTTGCTTTCGGTGTAATATCAGGCGAATGTGAAACTAAAATTATAGGCGGTTTTGTTCCTTTTAAGGCTTTATCAAGGTCATAAAAGGTGGTTTGCATATCAGAAATTCCCGCAATATAAATGGGGCTTCCGTTGTGCATAATTTTTTCATTTTCATTTTCTAAAACTTTTATGCCGTTTTTTACAAGCGCTTCTTTTATATATTTATTATCCTTGTGGTAATCGTGGTTTCCCATAACAGAATATATACCGTATTTTGATTTCATTTCAGAAATTTTTTTAGCTGCATAATTCATATCCATTGAAAATTTAGCATTGTGCATAATAACATAATCGCCGCCTGATATTATAATATCGGGGTTTTGTTCGTTCACTTTTTTAATAATTCGGTTTAATCTTGAACCTGCTTGCTTTGAAAGGTGAAAATCCGAAATAAAAACAATTTTAAAATCTTTAATATCATCCGATTTTAAGGTTAATTTTTTAACCGTAATTAAATTTGGCTCTATTAAAAATCCGTAAATTGCTAATAATAAAATTATAGAAATTATAATTTGTTTTATTGTCATAAGTTAAGTTTACAATAAAATTTTGAAAATATCTTATTTTAAGGGTATACTTTTTATAAAATATTTTTTGGAGTTTAAAAATGCCTTTCGAATTTGAAAACACGGAACTGGATGGTGTTATCTTAGTAAAACCAAAGGTTTTTGGCGATAACAGGGGTTTTTTTCTTGAAACATACAAGAAAAAAGAATTTATTGAAGCAGGAATAAATGAAGATTTTATTCAAGACAACCATTCAAAATCAAGCTATGGCGTTTTAAGGGGGCTTCATTTTCAAAAAAACCCAAACGCTCAAGCTAAACTTGTTCGCTGCACAAAAGGCGAAATAATTGATGTTGCAGTAGATATAAGGGCTAATTCCCCAACATTTTTAAAATGGACAAAAAGAAAATTAACAGAAGAAAACAAACATCAGCTTTTTATTCCAAAAGGCTTTGCCCACGGGTTTGTTGCTTTGTCTGATGTTGTTGAAGTTATGTATAAAGTTTCAGGCGATTATAGCCCCAAAGATGAAATGGGCATTTTGTGGTCTGATAAAGATATAAATGTTGATTGGGGCATAGATTTTGAACCAAATTTATCCGAAAAAGATAAAAATGCAAAAACAATTAAAGAAATAAACAAAGAGGATTTATTATGAAAGTTTTAATAACAGGTGCAAAAGGCATGCTCGGGCAAGACCTTTGCCCCACATTGGAAGATTTAGGGTGTTTTTTAATTGAAACAGATATTGATAACCTTGACATTACAAAAAAAGAAGATGTTGAAGATTTTGTTTCAAAAGCTCATCCTGATTTAATTATTCACCTTGCAGCCTACACAAATGTTGATAGGGCGGAAGAAGAGGAAGAAAAGGCAGAATTAATTAATGCGGTTGGAACTGAAAATGTTGCGCTTGCTGCAAGCAAAATAGATGTTCCTCTTATCTACATTTCAACAGATTACGTTTTTGACGGTACTAAAAATTCACCATATTTGCCAACAGACCCCACTAACCCAATAAATGCCTACGGCAGAACAAAATTAAAAGGGGAAGAACTTGTTCAAAAACATTGCAAAAAATATTATATTGCAAGAACAAGCTGGCTTTATGGCATGTATGGCAAAAATTTTGTTGATACAATGCTTAGTTTGAAAGATAAAGAAGAATTAAAAGTTGTTGATGACCAATGGGGAACGCCTACTTGGACAATGGATTTAGCGGGTGCTTTAATGAAACTTTTAACTAAACCCTATGGAATTTACCACCTATCAGGTGGCGGAAAGCCAACCACTTGGTATAATTTTGCAAAAACGATTTTTGAACTAAGCAATTTAGAAGTTAATCTTAAACCTTGCACGACAGAAGAATTTAAAAGGCCTGCAAACCGCCCGAAATATTCTGTTATGGATAATGATAAAATGCTTAGAGATTGGAAACTTGCACTAAAAGATTATTTAAGTTTAAAATTTGAAGATTAAAAAAGGGGTTTAAAAGCCCCTTTTTTAATAAAGTCTTGTATCAGGCGTATAGTGAATATTAGGGTGTTTTTTAAAGTGGTCTTTAAATAAATCGTGAATATTTACATTTAAAGGCTTTGATGAAGAATAAAATTCTTTAATTTTTTCATTTGTTGCTTTTATAAAATATTTTTCAACATTTGCAATTCTATATTGTTTGTTTGGGTCAATTTGTTCATTGGTATCTGTTAAAGTTATATATTGGCACAATTCATCGCCCACAATTCCCCTGTCATAAGCTGCCATAAGCCCCGTTTTATCTATTTTTAACCCCGAATAATGCATAAGAGGGTTTTTTTCGGTATCAAGCCTGTTGAATAAAAAATTGTCCAAAACCATATAAGAAAGCTCTTTGCCTGAAACATCATTCACCACAACATTTGCAACTTTGTGGTTAATGCCGACCAAGCAATTTGCAATTTCTATGGGGGAAGTTTTGGGCGAATCTTTTGAAATTTTAAACCCCCCTCTTATTGCACTTGCATTCAGTGCAAAAATTTGAACATCAGGGTCATATTCTTTAATTTCATCTCTTATGGAATCTAAAACAAAATTTGCCAAATGGCTGTTTCTGTTTCTAATGTTGTCTGTTGAAAGCGAAGTTAAGTCATCTGAAGTTATTGAATAAATGGGCGTTACGTCTTTTTCAAAAAGCGTTTTATAAAATTTGCCCAAATCCCCCTGTTGAATTGAACCTTCATTTGGCCTTAATTCTTTAATTCTGATTTCTTTTTTGCCGTCATCATCAACAATAATTTTGGCATTTACCATTTTTTGAAAATTTTGAGAAAGTGCAACAATTGGCGTTCCGTTTACATATCTTATCTCATCTTTATGCTCATGGGCGTCAAATGCAAGGTCAACATCTGTTTCTCTTGCAATTTCATCTGCCAAATTAACCCCTGTGTGGCAAGTTAAAACAACAATGCCGTTTGGGTTTTCGCTTTTAAATTCTTCAATTCTTTTCTTAATTAATTCCCTTGTTTTTTGGGTTTGGTTTGAACTTACATATTTTTGCGGGACTCTGCAATTTTCAACTAATTCAAGGCCGTCGTGGTCATTTAAGTAAAATTCAAGATTAGTTGGCATAACCCCCAAATTTAAAACGGGATATTTTTTATTTGGGTCTTTATCATCTTGAACCACGGTTATTTTTTCGCCTATAACCCTTCCTTCATCAATCGCATCTTGCATAAGATATGAATTTTTAAAGTCTAAATTTGAAATAATAACATCGGCATCAATATTTCTCATTGCTTGGCTGAAAATTTCAATGCCGCCGTCTGTTTCGTGGTTCCCCGGAACAAAAATGCTTTTTGTCATGGGGTATTTTTCTTTAACTTTGCCAATAAATTTATTCAGCATTTCCCCTTGAAATTTCATTAAGGGTTTGTTTGGGTCTGTTAAATAGCCCGTTTTGCCGCCTGAAATAAACCAATCGCCCCCAACAATTAAAAAGTTTTCTTTCCCTTTTTCTTCTTTTTCAAAAACGTCTTCTTTGTTTTTCATTAAAGTTTGCAAACCTCTGTCTGCAAGCTCTAAATTGCCATGGGTATCAGAAAAGGCGTTTATATTAATTGTTGCGCCTCTAAAATTTACATTGTTTTGCAGCGGAAAAATTTTCATATTGTTGTAAACCCCATAAATAGAAAAAATTGCACCTGTATTAAATTTTATAGGCTGAATTTAACGGATTACAAAAACTAAAAAGCCGCCTTAATTTAAGGCGGCAAATTCTTTTTTGTTTGTAAAATTAACCGAGAACTTTATCAACGATAACTTTAAATGCTTCCATATCATTTGCTGCAAGTTCTGCAAGCATTTTTCTGTTAACTTGAATATCTGCTTTTTTAAGCAAGTTCATGAATTTTGAATATGTAAGGCCATATTCTCTAACAGCTGCATTAATTCTGACAATCCAGAGACTTCTCATTTGTCTTTTAACAACTCTTCTATCTCTGTAAGCATATTTTAATGCTTTCATAACAGCTTGGTTAGCAACTTTAAAAATTCTGGAACGAGCGCCAATAAAGCCTTTTGCTAATTTTAAGATTTTTTTATGTCTTTTTCTTGAAACATTACCACGTTTAACTCTCATTTTTCACCTTCCTTATCTTGAATACTTCATATAGGGTAATTCTTTTGTAATTAAGTCGAGGTTTCTGTCTGAAACTTCAACCATCCCCGTGATTCTGTTTTTTCTTGCAGGGGATTTGTGTGCAAGAAGGTGACCTTTGCCTGCTTGGTGTCTTAAAATTTTACCTGAAGCAGTTACTTTGTAGCGTTTCGCTGCTGATCTGTGTGTTTTCATTTTAGGCATTTTGTTTTCTCCTTTTTTCTTTCTTGAGCTTTGCTTTTGCGGCATACCCAAAGCCGCTTCAAGACAAATGAAGCTCTTTCTTGTTCATTTTCACACAAGAAAGAATAAAAATCAATTGGTTTTTTCATAAAACTTAACTATGGCGCTTTTAAACAAGTTTCCTTTATTTTTGATACGGATTTTTATTTCAGAAACTTTTTCATTCATAAGCCAAGAAGGAAAGTTATCAAAAGGAACTAAAAATTCACCCTTTTTGGAATCAACAAAAAGAAGACTTTTTGAACCGTTTATTTCTATTTTGAATTTTTTATTGTAAATTTCTTTTGAAAAAATTGGCGCCAAATAAATTAAATCAATGTCTTTGCCATTTATCGGTTTGTTAAATTTTATAGTAACAGCATTGGGCGCCACCATAAAGGTATAGTTAAATTTTGCTTCTTTAACGGGTAAATTCTTCAAAGAACTTGCCCAAGCTTCGCCCAAATGCCCCAAATCTTTTCTTGCTAAAATTTTATCCAGTTCATAAAGCTCTTTTTTTGTGAAATTTTTTGCTTTTTTGTTTTTAGTTAAAATTGCGTTTTTATCTTCTTTTATTAAGGTGTACATTTTACTTAATAAAAGCCATCTGTATATCGGGTTAATTCTAATTGAAGGGTATATTCCTTCATAAATTTTTTCATTGCCTTTAATCAAAATTACATCAGGCGGGTTTTTTTGAAGCCTTTTAAGGCTTTCTTTTGCTTGGTTTGTTGTAATTGAATTAAAATATGAAACAAAAATAACGGGCATTTTTTTATCAAAATAAAGGTAATTCATTCCTTGGTTTGTTAAATCTAAAAAACTTCCTTCGTTTGAATATTTTTCAATTAAATTTTTTCTTTTAATAAGTCCGTCTTCAAGCTTTGGGTCAAGTTTCATTTCCCCTAAATATTCAAAAGTTTTGTTTAATTCAACATTCGGCCTTTTTATATTAATAAAATTGTGAATAGTGCATCTTAAAAATAAACTTATTCCCAAAATAACCATAAATGAAGCAAGAATGTTTTTTATTACTTCTTTATTTTGAATTTTGTATTTTTTATAAATTAAATACGGAAGAAAAACAGTTAAATACCCGTAAGAAATTTCTTTTATTCTTGATAAAGTTTCATATTCTATTCTTCCTAAAGAATACCCCATTGATGCAAAAGGGAAAATAAGCACAAAAATTAAAAAGAAAATATAAGCCAAACTTTTGTTTTTGTTGTTTTTAATTTTCAATAATTCAAAACAAGCAAAAGGAACGCTAAAAAGCGCAAAACAGCTTATGATGTAATAAAAAAGGTTAATATAAAAGCCATAGCCGTTTCCAAACGCAGATAAATTTCCCTTAACATATTCTCTTGCCTGAATAAAATAGTTTAAAATTAAATCAAATGAAAAATAGCAAATTAAAAAAACAAAACAAAAAATTAACCCCAAATATAAAAATTTATTTTTTGTTTTTTTCTTAATTCCTTTTATAAGCATAAAAATTGCCAAAGGCATGGAAGAAATTACCCAAAAAGTGCCTAAAGTTGTTCTGTAGCTTGAAATTAAAAAGGCCGCTAAAATGTAGCAAAAAAGCCACAAATAAGGCCTTTTTAAAATTTCTTTTTTTAAAAGCAAAAGAAAAATTAAAAAACAAAGCCCCGTTGAATTTATTGGGATGACAAATGCAAAAAGAATTAAATACGGCGCTTTTTTAAAAACGTAAAAAAATGAAATTAAAAATAAAAGAACGGTTATATTCGAAACAAAAATATCTCCTAAAGAAAAGCCGTAAACATTAAATTTGTTAAATAATATTTTTCCGAAAAACGAAGGCAAGATATCCATAAACCCATGGACAAGCATTATATCTTTATAAACGGCCAAGTTATATTTATCTGTTAAAAAATAAGTTGCATATCTTTCGCCAAAATGGTGAAAATCAACAGGGGCTATTATTTGGTTATACGGAATAAAAAACAAAACAAAAACAAAAGGCGCTGAGCAAAAAGGTGAAATTGAAGGCAGGTTTGAACTTTGCCTTTTTTTGGCATCAAATATTCCAATAATCATTAAAGCCAAAATTAACAAACAAACGGGCAAATAAAAGCTGCCATCAAAAGGGTGCAGCAAAATATACCCCAAAACCCCGAAATATTGATATTTTATAAAAAATTTTTTAATTTTTTCAAAATTAAACGGTTTATATTGTAAGGGTTTAAATTCATTAAGTTTAATTTTTTCTCTTATTTTAAAAACAAAAGGAACAATCAAAAAAACCAAAATTAAATAAATAAAATAAATAAAAAAGTCTAAATATTTATTGTGGTTGTCAACCGTTGCGGGGCCTATATAAAAATCGTTTAAATAAGAGCAATCAATTTTTCCGTATAAATAAGAATAAATTTTATTGGTAAAAACCAAAGAAATTACGGAAGATATAAAAATATCCAAAAAATTAACTTTTTTTATAAAATCTTTCATAAAACAATTATAAATAAAATCAAAAAAACAGGCTGTATTTTAAATAAAAAATACCTTATAATAAATAAATAACTGAAAAGGGAGTTTAAAAATGGGTGAAATTAAAGCAATTAAGGATTATCAAATTGTTGTTTTCGGTGTAATTATTGCTCTTGGTGCAATTTTTTCCACCGCAATTTTTACAAAAAGCGTTATAAAATATCAAAAAATGCAAAACCAAACAATTTCAACAACAGGCTCTGCGAGCAAATCCGTTAAGGCAGATTTTGCAACAATTACAATAAATTACAGGTTAAACGCCCCAAATATTAAAACAGGGTATAAAAAAATGGCCTCAGATGCCCAAAAAATTAAAAATTTTCTTGTTCAAAAAGGAATTGATGAAAAGGATATCACATTTGGGCAAATTTCAAATTATGAAGTAAACAAAAGAGTTGGCAACTATACAACAAATGAAGTTGATTTTTACAAATTTAATTCTTATGTAAAGGCAACATCAAAAAATGTTGATTTGATAACAGAAATTGCTAATTCAACAACTTCTCTTGTCGATATGGATATTGAAACAGGCTATAATGATGTTGAATATTTGGTTTCAAACCTTGACGACATTAAAATTGAGATGGTTGGAAAAGCCACACAAAATGCAAAACAAAGGGCAGAATCAATGGTTAAATCAACGGGCGATAAAATCGGCTCTTTAAATTCCGCCAAAATGGGCGTTTTTCAAATAGTTCCGATTAATTCAACCGAAGTAACGGATTATGGCATAAACGATACGACATCTCCCGAAAAAAACGTGATAGCAGTTGTGAACGCAACTTTTACGGTTAAATAATTTTATATCAAAGGCCTGAAATAATTTCAGGCCTTAATTTTTTATATTTTATTCAATTATATTCCCAGATAATTTTTCAAATTTGAGCTTAGGTTTTGGTTTCTGCAAAGTTTTTTCAATTTTGAAATTGCCCTTGTTTCAATTTGGCGAATTCTTTCTCTTGAAACGCCGTATCTGTTGCCGATTTCATCCAAAGTTTTCTTTTGCCCGTTGTCATCTAAACCGTATCTTAAAATTAAAACATCTTTTTCTTTTTGGTTTAATTGGTCTAATATTTTTCGAACATCATCCAATAAATTATCATGGGCAACTTTTGTATCAGGTGTAGAATCTGTTTCATCTACAATGTAATCTGCAATTTTAGAAGAATCATCTTTTTGATTTGCAGGTGTTTCAATAGAAATTGTTCCTTGTGCGCTTTTTAAAAGTTGGCCCAATTTTGAAGTTGTAATGCCCACTCTTTCTGCAATTTCTTCTTTATTTGGCATTCTGCCAAGTTCAATTGAAAGGTCAAAAGTTGCTTTTTTAATTTTGCCCAAGGTTTCAATCATATGAACAGGAAGCCTTATAATTCTTGATTTATCTGCAATGCCTCTTGTAATTGATTGCTGAATCCACCAAGTTGCATAGGTTGAAAATTTATAGCCTTTTGTATAATCAAATTTTTCTGCAGCTTTAATAAGCCCCAAATTGCCTTCTTGAATTAAATCTAAGAAAGATAAGCCTCGCCCTATATATTTTTTTGCAATTGAAACAACAAGCCTTAAATTTGCATTAACAAGTTTTTCTTTTGCAGCGGCAGAATCATTTTCTTTAATTTCTTTTGCAATTTTCATTTCTTCTTCAAAGGTAAGAAGGGGAATTTTCCCTATTTGTTGCAAATAAGCTTTAACTGAATCATCAGTTGCATAGTTTTTATAGTCTTCTTTTAAATTTTTGCTGTTTTCTTCGTCTTCTTCTTCGTTGTTTTCTTCTTCCATTAATGGAATTTGGCTTTCATCAAAGTCTTCAAAATCAAAAATATCATCGTTATTGTTTTTTTTCGGGGTTTTTGTTTTCATAAAATAACTTTTCTCCTGATTTTTTTCTTAGTTAATATAATAATACAGCACCAATAAATTAGAAATACTATGTATAATTTATTTGCCTTAATGTTTCATATACTATAACGGCACAACAACAAGAAACATTTAAAGATTCAAAATTTGTGGGCAGTTTAACTTTAAAATCTGCCATATTTAAAATTGTTTTTGAAATGCCTTCTCCTTCTGCGCCTAAAACCAGGGCAAAATTCATGTTTTTATAATCAACATCAAGATAATTATTTTCTGTATGTACATCTAATGCAATTATCCACCAGTCGTTTTCTTTTAATTTTTTAATTGCAACAGAAAGGCTATTTACTTTTATTATATCCACCTTGTTAACTGCTCCTGAGGAAATTTTTTCAACCGTTGAATTAACAGGGCAAGCTCTGTGGTTTTGAATTAAAATGGCGTCATATCCGCCTGCGGCTGCCGTTCTTATGATTGCGCCAAAGTTGTGCGGGTCTGAAACTCCATCTAAAACAATAATTTTTCCAAAGCCTTCTTTTTCTTTTCTTTCTTTAAGAAATTCATCAAAATCTTTATAATTAACAGGCGCAACGCTTGCAACAACCCCTTGAAGGTTCACGTTTTCTTCAAATTGGCCCTTAAATTTATTAAAATCAACAAAATTTACAATAATAGAATAATTATATGCAAGTTCTTTTATTTTTTTTAACCTGTTATCAAGCCCTATTCCTTTTTGGATATAAATTTTATTTATTCTTTTAGGATTGTTTAAAAGAGCTTCCACGACGGAATTTTTACCATAGATATAATTTTCCATATTTTCTTACTCCATATATTGTATATTTTCTTTAAGATTCTTTTATATAGACAGTTATTATTGTATTATAAATATTGGATAAACAGATAAATTCGGATTTTTGTAAACTTTAAGAGTGAGATATGTTTAATATACCCGGCATTGAAAAAAAACAAATAGTAGGGCTTGCAGTTACCCCAAATTTAGGTTTGGAAGCTTTAGTTTTTGATAAAAATGACAATAGTGTTGTTAAATACGGCCAAAAGTTTCTTGAATACAATATAGCTTCCCGTGAAATTCAAGATTATAATACTTTAAGAAGTGCAATTGGCGACCTTTTTAATGAATTACAAATACAAAAAGAAAAAGCTAATATTTATCTCACATTGCCAAATGTCCATTTTGGCTTTAGAAGCATTGATGACCCATCAATAGATAATGATGCCATCGATAGCATGATTTTATCAGATGCAAGCGAATCATATTTATTTAAACAATCCGAGCCTCAATCTGCTTGGGCAGATTTAAATGCAAGAACCGGCGCAAATTCAAAATATATTGCGCACTCTTCCATACAAAGAAAAGTTGTTGAAGAAATTCAAGATGCCTGTATGGATATAGGTGTTAATATTGTGGGTATTGAAGGCTCTACAACCGCCATTCCAAGGGGTATTTATTTAACAGGCCTTGTAGATGACGTTGTTAAAGAAAATCAAAATTGGGATATTTTATTAATAAACCCCAATAACTACGCAATTTTCCAAATGTCCGGAACAAGAATTTTAGATTATGTTGAAACGCCTTTTGCAATAATGTCTTTTGAAGGCGAAGAAGTTTACACCGCATTATCTGCTGCAGTTGGGCAATATTTGCCGAATTATCCCGCTAAAAAACTTGTTATTGTTTCTCAAACAGATAATGTTTCAGCTGAACTTTTAAAAACGGCAATTGTTTTTGATGAAGAAATTTTAGCCATAGATTCAAACAAATTCAGCGAAAAGCCGCCCGTTAAATTGGCGCCTTCAGTGATAGAGCATACGGCGCTTTCAATTTCCCCTTCGGCTTTAGGCGCTGCAAACCCCAAAATTAGCGGCTTTGCAACCTTAAATGTTATGGGCGATATGAGCTATGACGGCGTTGTTTCATACGGTTCTTTAGAAATAGGCGATAAAACAATTGAAATTAATTCAGAAACCATAATGAGATATTCTATTATAATATCTGCGGGTTTACTTGTTTTAACTTTAATTGTTTGCGGGTTTTTCTTTGGAATTTCATCGTTCTTTGGCAAAAAATCTTCAGAATTGCAAGGGCAAATTGATACTTTAAATAATGATATTAAAACGCTGGAAGAAAAAGTTGCAGGCGGTGTTATAACTTTAATTAAGCAAATCAGCGAAAGCAACAAAACGGCAATTAATTATTATGATTCACTTTCAGAAGATATCCCGCCCCATGTTTGGCTTACTTATTACATAAACAAAGATGGCAAAGAAGTTGGCATTGAAGGCTTTTCACTTGAAATTGAAGATATTTACGAGTATTTTAAAAGTTTAAAAATGCTTGCACCAAATTCAAATATTAAATTGAACAAGTTGGAAGTATTTAATGAAGAAACTGAAGCTGAAACAGGCGATGCGGATGATGTTGTTTTAAATAATCAAAGTAATGCGCCAAAACCTTTCGCATTTGAAATTTCAAATGCGCAATATCAAAAAAGCTTTGATGAAAGAGGAAATAAAATTACTGATGAAAACGGCAACGGTGCAAATAGCGGCAATAATGGCAATAATAATGCTCCTGCTGCAAGAATTAAAGCGCCTGCAGCAAGAATTCAGCCTGCGCCTCAAGTTCAAAACAGCGGCATTCCGAAAGTTCCGGATGTTGAAATTAACCTAAAGGAAATTAAATAAAGATGCAAATAAATTATCAAGATATGCTTAAAGAGCAAATAGTTTTTCTTTTAATACCTGTCGTTCTTTTGGTTCTTTTAATAGGCGGCGCGGGTTACGGCATATTTTTAACATTTACAAACGTAAATAATTACAGCAATAATTCAAAACAGGTTCAAGAATTAACTGATAAAAAACAAAACCTTGAAGCCCAGCTTGAGCAGCAAAAAATTGAAGAAATGGACCCAAATATTAAAAAGATTTATAAACTTGAAGGTGAAAAATTCAGCAACGAAGCTTCTTTTGCCCCGCTTTTTGATAATCTTCTTACAATTGCAAAAGAATCAGGCATCAGAATTCGTTCAGTTGATTACAATTTCCAACCTGAAAAAGACCCGATTTTTGCCGCAAAGTTAAACGGCTACAATGTTTGCGAATTGGAAACAACGGTTGTTGGTAAATATTCGGAAATTCAAACATTCTTAAAAACTTTATTAAGTGAAAAATATCTTGTAAACTTTGCTCAAATTGAAATTGTTTCTTGGCAAAGAGATAAAAGCGTTTTAATCGCTAATTTAAAAATCAGATTTTACACAAAAACAAATTAATTTTATTTTTTAAATTGCAAATTTTGCGGCAATATAAAATTTACATTTGTTTTTTAGTGTTTCAATTTATCCTTTTTTCTTAATGGTTTTTGAAACCTGATTTAAAAGAAAAAGAACAAACGCAAGAGCGATTGCAAAAATAAAATATCTGTTTAAAAAGCCTGTAATAATTATTGCAACAATAGCGCATGCCATTGAAACGGATGACAACGTTAAAACTGCCAAATCTTGCGAAAACCCGTGGTGCAGCAATTTGTGGTGAATGTGTTCAGAATCTGCAATAAAGGGGCTTTTTCCTTTTGAAATTCTTCTTAATGATGAATATGCAACGTCTAAAATAGGAATAGCCAAAATTAAGAAAGGAAGATACATTAAAGGCGTTCCTGCATCCATAATGCCTGTAATTGAAAGGGTTGATAACATAAACCCTGCAAATAAAGCGCCCGAATCTCCCATAAAAATTTTAGCGGGGTTATAATTAAAGGTTAAAAAGGCAAGCATAGCGCCCGATAAAATTATTGCAACCAAAGCGGAAATTGGGGAAGATGGCGTTGCAACAATTGAAATGATTGCTATTGCAACAGAACCTATTGTAACAACAGAACCTGCCAAACCATCAATACCATCTATAAAATTAATTGCATTTGTAATGCCGACAATCCAAAGTAAAGTGATAGGATATGCCAAAAAGCCAAGCTCAAAATTGCTCCCAAACGGGTTATAAACTTCATCTATTCTGACACCCAACAAAAACACCATTGTTGCAATTACAATTTGCAAAAAGAGTTTAAATTTGGCATTCAAACAGAAAATATCATCTATAAGCCCCAATAAAAACATTAAAGAGCCGCCCACAATAATGCCCGATAAACCTTGGCCTTTCGGGTAATAGCTTAATAAAACCAAAAACAAAAATGTGAGCATAACGGCAAGCCAAATTCCAATGCCCCCAAGCCTTGAAATTTTTCCTTTGTGAATTTTCCTTTCGTTCGGAACATCTACAAGCCCCATTTTATCTGAATAATAAATGACAATGGGAACTATGAAAACCCCCAAAAGATAGGCAATTATTGCCCCTAAAATATGCGCTTGCGTTAATTGTATCATAATTTTATTTCTCTTTTTTCAAGAAATCTTACCACAAAAAATAAAAGGAAGCTATTTGTAACTAAAAATGATCTCCTTATAAAAATTAAAAACTAATGATAAATTTTCAAAAAAAATATTTTATTTTTTTTGTTTTGACGGGCTATTTTAGTTTTTATATATGTACAGGCAAATTCAAAAACAAAGTTGGAGCATAAAGCCACAAACTTTGCTTAAGATATTTCAATTCTTTTCTTTTCTTTTAAAAGTTCATCATAAACCCAAGCGGGAACGAAATTTTTGCCCATAATAATTGTGCCGTGGTTCATAGATGGTGCGTGGAAATCGGAACCGCCTGTTATTATAAGCCCGTATTCTTCAGCTAAAGATGAATAATATTCAACAACAGCTGGGGAATGCTTTCTATGGTATGCTTCAATTCCCCTTAGGCCATAATTTATTAATTCTTTTGCAAGAGAATCGGCTATTTCAACATCAATCGGATGTGCAAAAACAGGAATTCCCCCTGCATCATAAATAATTTCACAAGCATCGTGGGGTGAAACCGTTTTTCTTTTAACATAAACGGGTGAATCATCGTTTATATATTTTGAATAAGCTTCTGTCACGCTTCCTGTTCCGCCTGCATTTGTAATTGCACGTGCTATATGGGGGCGGCCAATGCTGCCGCCTTCTGCAACAAGCTTTTTAATATCATCGAATTTAATTCTGATACCTGCTTTTTTATTTAAAAGAGTAATCATTTCACGGGCCTGATGAACACGCGCATTTTGTTGAAATTTAAGCATATTTTGGAATTCATGGTTTTTAACATCCATAAAATAGCCTAAAATATGAACTTCATAGCCTTTATAAATTGTGTTTATTTCAACCCCTTGAATAATTTCAAGCTTTTTGTCATTTTCTTTTGCATAGTTTTGGGCAATGTCATATGACAAAATATTGTCATGGTCTGTCAGGGCAATGACATTTAACCCGCAATCTATTGCGGTATCAACAATCATCTCGGGGCTAAAGGCGCCATCAGAGTAGGTTGTGTGAATGTGCAAATCGACCTTCAAGTTTCACCTTCCTTATTTCTTTTATCTGTTAAAAAATTAATTCTTTTAATTTCAACAGGAAGATTATTTTCTTTGTTGAAAGTGATTTTTACTGCATTTACTTGTAATTTTTCAGATTCTGCAACATCAAACCTTTCAGGGATGCTTGTTACAAGCCTTTTAATGGAAGATTCAAAATCCATTCCGATAACGCTTTCATAAGCACCCAAAAAGCCCACATCTGTTATATAGGCAAGTTTTTCATCAATAATTTTTTCATCTGCCGTTTGCACGTGGGTGTGAGTTCCAATGACGGCACTAACCCCTAAGGTTGATGCAAATTTTGCAAAAGCAATTTTTTCTGCCGTTGCTTCTGCGTGGTAATCAACAATTACAATTTTATCTTCAAAATTTAATTTTTCACATAATTCTTCAATTGCTTGAAACGGGCAATTTACAGGCTGCATAAAGGTTTTGCCCAATAAATTGATAACTAAAATTTTATCGTTAAAAATTCTATACCCGACGCCACGAGCTGTTTTATGGTAATTATACGGGCGAATTAGGGCATTTGAATTATCTATATATTGGTAAACATCTTTTTTATCCCAAATATGATTACCAGATGTTAAACAATTAACGCCATAAGATAAAAGTTCATCATGGTTTTTTAAGGTTAAGCCAAACCCGTGGGAAGCATTTTCGGCGTTTACTATAATAAAATCGCTGTTTAATTCTTCCCTGTATTGTTCAAAATAAGCACCATCAGGCGCAAGCACACTTTTGAGCGCCTCTCTGCCGGGGCGGCCAACTACATCGCCAAAGAATAAAACTTTAAAATTGTCTGACATTTCCTATTTCGCAATTTCAGTAACTCTAGCTTCTCGAACAACAGTAACTCTGATTTGTCCGGGATATTCAAGTTCATCCTCAATGCGTTTTACTATATCTCTGGCCAATTTAGCGGCGG
>DVKW01000096.1 GCA_018715855.1 Candidatus Galligastranaerophilus intestinigallinarum | reverse complement strand
TATTTTTAAATGAATTTTTATTATCTTGTATTGTTTTAATTTACAAAAATTTTGTTTTAGCCTATTATTAATTGTTTATATGGTAAAATTTTGTTTTTGAAGAATTTTGAAATCGCAGCGTTTTAGTCTCTTGTTAATTGTTTACATGGTAAAATAGACTTATCTAAAAAGCCTATTTTACCAATGTTTTCACTTTCAAATGGTGTTTTTCACCCATTCAGATTCAACTATCGAAAGAACTCTTGCGGTTTTGTAAATATTATCATGCGGATTTAGTATAGTTCTCACAGCGTAATACTGTTCGTTTTTAACTTCCTCTTTTTCAACTACAACTATCGTGTCAACTGATTCTTCTTGAAGTTTCAAAGGAATATACAAAACTACTCTTTGCTTATAAGCTGCAGGAATAATCATCTTTTGAAGATTATAATTATCTTTGATGATTTTCAATTCACCATTAATAATGTGTCCTATGAACCTATCATTTAGTTTTTTCACAATTTCAGGTAATCGCTCTTTTCTCTCAAAAAGATGCAAATGATTTACTCTAAAATCTAATTTACTATCAAAAATGATTTCATTTTTGAATGTATCATAATCGCTTAAAGATTTAGGTATTTCTAAATCATCTAAAACTCTATCTCCATTAGAACAAAATTTTCTAAAAACATATCCTCCGTTTTCTTGAATTTCAAAGTATGCAAATATTGGAAAAACACCTGTACTATACAAACCTGTATTGAAACATGCCTTTGTTTTGTCTTTATTATAAGTAATAATATCAGGATAGCTTTTATTTTCGTAAATGAACTCAAAATATTTAAATAGATAAGAAAATAAAATATTATTTCCGTTTCCCCAAAATTCTTTTTGAGCTATATTAGAAAGCTCTTGGAGTGTATTTAGAAAATTTGGAAAATAGGCAAATCGAAACAACAAAGGTTTCTCTTCAACTTTGTTTTGAATTTGATCACGATTTGAAGCCTTGTTTCTTGTGGTAGCTTTTTTAACATAAACTAAAGAAGGTTCGTTTTCATCTTTTTCAAGATCAAAGCCTGCTTCTATTAATGCCTTACTACAATTGATTTTTAAATCATATTTTCTTTTCAAATATTGACTGATATGTCCTGTAGTAACATGGTCAAATTTAGTTTTACTATCTTCATAGGCTTCTAAAATTAATTTTTCTATGTTTTTTTCCACGCTAAAAACCTAATTGTCCTTTCTTATAATCTTCTAAACCTTTCAATAGTCCAAAAAGTATGTCAGAATCAACCGCTCCTTCAATAGGAGTGCCTATTACTTTTCCTGTTGGAGTTAAAATATAAGTTGTTGCGAGTTAATTACAAATCAACTAAATAAAATACATATATTACAAGTTGTTTTCAAGCAATATGTAATTTTATTTCAATATGTGATACACATTAATACAACTTTACTTCAAGTATAGTTTATGTTTATGTAATTTTTATTTCAACTTAACTACAATTTGAGTTCAACTTTATTACACTTTCGCTACACTTTAACTACAAAAATGTGAAAATTTGCATGTTTTTTGAAGTAAAAGTGTAGTTAATATGTAGTTAATGTTATTTTTACTATAACTTGAGTGCAACTTTATTACAACTTAACTACAAAAAAGAGTTTGTTTAAAATATCTATTTTGTAGGTTTTTAAGCATTATTGATAATCGAGTTATTGTGTAAGATTTTTGGCAAAAATAGACTTTAGAGCTAAAAACTACAAAATTTTCTTCATGGCGTGTATTTTTGATTGTGCTTGATTTATAGCGATAATATGAGAGCTAGGGCTTATTTTAGAAGTTCTTGCGAATTTTCAAAAATGCTTTGCAGTTTTGAAATGGACTGTGGTTTTTGTTTTGTGTTGCGATTTTTGTAGGTTTTTTTGTGTTTTTTTGATTGCAAGTGGGTATCTTGAATGGATATAGGGTTTAAAATGACAAAATTAGCCTTTAAAAGGCTAAAATGATTTTTTTAATGGTTTTTATCGTTTTAGGGTTATTTTTTTGATTTTTGGGCGTTTTTTGAAAGAATATCGATTAGTGTTTCAAAATCTTGGATTTCTGATTTGGTGATTTTGAATTTGTCTTTGAGTGTTAGAAACTGATAGGCTGAAACTATATCAAGCTTTGGGTATTTGGCTTGTAAATCGATAATGTTCTCATGGTTTTTAACTCTTTTTAGTTTGGCAATAAAAGTGTTTTTTGTTTTTTTGATATAAGCCATAACAGCAGGTGTCATTTTGCTTTTGTTTTCATCTGTTTTGCCATAGATTGAGAGTATGAATGCTAGACAGCTAGTTATATTGACAAATAATTTGTCGTTTTTCTCTTTGTGGATTATTTTGTTTAGGTATATTTTGGTAAACCAAGTTTCTATGGCTTTGTGCATTTTGTTTTTTCGCTTGGGCGTGTATTAGTTTTAGACATAAGTTTTCTCCTGTGGTTTTAGTGCTTTATGAAATTATACCGTATTTTTATTTAACTTGGGTATGAAATGAGTATTTTTATATATCAGGGAAAGTTTATGCTAGAAATATGTTTAAAAAATGGCAAAGATAGGGAGTAAATGAGAAAGAATGAGTATAAAGACTATAAGGATTTGTGTTAAGGATAGCGTTAAGATGAGATTTGAATGCGTAGAATGCAAGATAGGGAGGAATGGGAGATGGGGTATAAAGGGGGTGATAAATGAGGGGATAAATGATGAAAATTATTCAATGAAATGTAGCGGATAAAGAAGGGGAATAAATGAGGTGATAAAGGGCGAGAAGAAGACTTTTCTATTT
>DVKW01000095.1 GCA_018715855.1 Candidatus Galligastranaerophilus intestinigallinarum | reverse complement strand
TACCTCTTCCCTGAGTATTAGAACGAAGATCCGTAGCATATCCAAACATGTTACCTAACGGAACCGTAGCTCTTACAATAACATTTCTGGTGTTACCTAAAGGTTCCTGTCCTTCAATACGACCGCGGCGTCTTGAAATATCACCTATGATTGTACCTGTATATTCGTCCGGAATTTCAATTTCTACCTTCATCATAGGTTCTAATATGCAGGGTCTTGCCTTTTTGCAGCCGTCTTTAATAGCCATGGAGCCTGCAATTTTAAATGCCATTTCAGAAGAGTCAACTTCGTGGTATGAACCGTCATAAAGCTCAACTTTAACGTCAATCATAGGATATCCGGCTAAAATACCGCCTTCAAGAGCTTCTTCCATACCTTTTCTTGCAGGTTCAATATATTCTTTAGGAATAGCACCACCAACGATTTTGTTTTCAAATACAAAACCTGCGTTTTCTTCAGCCGGTGAAATTCTAACTTTAACATGGCCATATTGACCTTTACCACCTGATTGACGGATGAATTTAGAATCTTGATCTGCGTTGCCTCTAATTGTTTCTCTGTATGCAACTTGAGGTTTACCAACGTTAGCATCAACTTTAAATTCTCTCATCAAACGGTCAACGATAATATCCAAGTGCAATTCGCCCATGCCTGAGATAATTGTTTGCCCTGTTTCATTATCAGTTTTAACTCTAAATGACGGATCTTCTTCAGCAAGTTTTTGAAGAGCAATTGCCATTTTGTCTTGGTCTGCTTTTGTTTTAGGTTCGATAGCAACAGAGATAACAGGTTCTGGGAAGCTCATTTTTTCTAAGATAATAGGAGCTTTTTCATCACATAAAGTGTCACCTGTTGTGGTATCTTTTAAACCAACTGCTGCGCAGATGTCGCCTGCGTATACTTCGTTTTCTTCAAGTCTTTGATCGGCATACATACGAACCAATCTTGAAATACGTTCTTTTTTGCCGTTTGTAGCATTTAAAACGTATGAACCTGATGTGATTTTGCCTGAATAAACTCTTAAGAATGTTAAACGGCCAACATAAGGGTCTGTCATAACTTTGAAAGCCAAAGCTGAGAAAGGTTCATCGTCTGATGAGTGTCTTTCTGTTTTTGTGCCGTCTTCAAGTTCGCCTTCGATAGCTTTAACATCAACAGGAGAAGGCATTAATTCAACAATTGAATCTAACAATAATTGAACGCCTTTGTTTTTAAATGCTGTACCGCAAGTAACAGGAACAATTTTGTTTTCACAAACTGCTTTTCTTAAGCCTGCTTTTAATTCATCAACTGTAATTGATTCAGGGTCTTCAAAGAATTTTTCCATTAAAGCGTCGTCTGTTTCTGCAATTGCTTCAACTAAAGCTTCTCTGTATTCTTTAGCTTTATCAAGCATATCTGCAGGAATTTCTTCTTCTTTAATGTCTGTGCCTAAATCGTTTGTGTAAATTTCAGCCTTCATTGTGAATAAATCGATAAGGCCTGTGAATTTATCTTCAGCGCCAATTGGAAGCCTGATTGGGTGAGCATTTGCACCTAATCTGTTTTTAATTTGGTCAACTACACGGTAGAAATTTGCACCGGTTCTGTCCATTTTGTTAACAAAAACCATTCTTGGAACTTCATATCTGTTAGCTTGTCTCCAAACTGTTTCAGATTGTGATTGAACACCGCCAACTGCGCAAAATACTGCAACAACGCCGTCTAATACACGGAGTGAACGTTCAACTTCAATTGTAAAGTCAACGTGGCCGGGGGTGTCAATAATGTTGATTTGGTGGCCTTTCCAACTAGCTGTAACAGCAGCTGATTGAATTGTAATACCACGTTCTCTTTCTTGTTCCATAAAGTCGGTAACAGCAGCGCCATCATGAACTTCGCCGATTTTATGAGTTTTACCTGTATAAAATAAGATACGTTCGGTTGTTGTTGTTTTACCTGCGTCAATGTGAGCAGCAATACCAATGTTTCTTATTTTTTCAAGTGGAGTTTGTCTTGGCATTTTTATTTTCCTTATTTAACTAAATGTAACACTGATTATAAAATATTCTCACACAAACACTATACGTTGTAAAGGTTGAGCAAGTTTGAAATGAAAAAATTTTAAAATAGTTTTAGTTTTTATTTTCTTTAAAAACAAAATTTTTAAGCAGCAAAAACGAAAACATGGCAATGGGGAACACAAGAATTGCTTGAGATAAATATTTATCAACGTGAAAATCAACAACTAAAGTATCCAGTAAATATCTGTTTATAAAAAATGTTGTTATATAGCATAAGAAAAATTTAACAATTAATTTATTGTCGCTATTTTTAAATACAATTCTTCCCGTTGTTTGAAAGTTAAATAATATACCGATAACATATGAAACCGCCAAAGATAATGTAGGGCGAGATAAAATTGTAACGCAAATTGCATAAATAATATAAGAAAAAACGGTGTTCATAAAACCGACAAAAAGAAATTTAACAAACTTTCTTTCAAAACGGCTTAAAACACCGAAGAAAAATTTTGTATAGAACCATTCAAAAATAATAGAAAGTACGGAGCGAAATTTTTTATACTCCGTACTTTTTCTTATTGAATTTTCTATTTTTCCAAACATTATCAGAAAAGTTTTACCTATTATTCAATGTAGTCTTTAATTTCAACAGCAATGTTTTTAGGATCTAATTTAATGCCCGGGCCCATTGTTGTTGAAAGATAAGCTGATTTAATGTATGTACCTTTAGCTGAAGCCGGTTTTGCTTTAATAACGGCATCTGCTAAAGTTGAATAGTTTTTCATTAAATCTTCTTTTGAAAATTTGATTTTTCCCAAAGGAACGTGAATCATGCCTTGTTTGTCGGCTCTGAATTCAACTTTACCTGCTTTAGCATCTTTAACTGCTTTAACTACATCAGGTGTAACCGTGCCTGTTTTTGGGTTTGGCATTAAACCTTTTGGCCCCAAAACACGGCCCAATTTTCCTAAAGGAGCCATCATATCAGGTGTTGCAATTAATGTATCAAATTCAAACCAGCCGTTTTGAATTTTTTCGATAACA
>DVKW01000094.1 GCA_018715855.1 Candidatus Galligastranaerophilus intestinigallinarum | reverse complement strand
TTTTCGCCAATTTCAACATCTTTTCCTATAAATGCGTATGCGCCAATTGTTGCACTTTCTGAAATTTTTGCGCTTTCATCAATAATTGCTGTTTTATGGATTGCCATAATTTTCTTCTTCCTATTTTAATGCTATCGTAATTTCTGCTTCTACACAAAGTTTGCCGTCAACATAGCCCTTGCCCATACATTTTGCAATCGGGCCTTTAACTTTTGTCATTTCAACTTCCATATCAAATCTGTCTCCGGGGCGAACAATGTTTTTAAACCTAACATGGTCAACCCCTGCAAATAGGGCAAGTTTACCTTTGTATTGTTCCATTGTAAGTAAAATTGGAGCTGCCGTTTGAGCAAGCGCTTCAATTTGAAGAACCCCCGGCATAATTGGGTTATTTGGAAAATGCCCGTTAAAAAACATTTCATTTGCCGTTAAATTTTTGTAGCCTTTAGAATATTTGTTTGGAATGCATTCAGTTATTCTATCAACCAACAAAAAAGGATACCTGTGCGGTATAAGGTTCATAATTTCAATTATATCAAGCGAAATTGGTTTTTCTGCAACTTCGGTCATATTTTTCTCCTCTAATTATTTATACTGTTTTTCAAGAATTTTTGCCATTTCAATATGGTAGCCGTGGCCTGCTTCTTTTACAAGAATGTTAGCTTTTAATTTGAACGGGTTTAGCCCCGTTAGGTAAATATCCCCTAAAATATCAAGGATTTTATGTTTAACAGGTTCAAATTCAGACCTTAATTCTGTTGTGTAGCCATCATCCGTCAGCCCAACGGTATTTTCAATGGTTACACCTTTTGAAAAGCCCATTTTTTGGAAGGTTTCAAGGTCTTTAAGGTAGCCAAACGTTCTTGCTTCAATTATTTCATCTAAATTTTTATCAGGGTCTAAAGTTACCCATCTGTTTTTTAATTCAGGGTGATTAAAATTAACGGAATAGGTTATTGTTGTTTTATCGCTTGGAATTAAAACAATTGAGCTTTTTCCTGCTTGAAAAATAACAGGGGCATCAAGCGGTTTAATTTCATCGCTTTCGCCAACAAAGCCGACTTTATTAAATTCTTCCACCCATTTTTTTGCACTTCCGTCAAAAATCGGTGTTTCAAAACCTTCTGATTCAACATAAATATCAAGTGCATCTATTCCAACTATTGCGCAAGCTGCCATAAAATGTTCAATTAAGGCAATTTTTGCGCCCGTTTGAAGGTTTGCAAGAACCACGCAGTGGTCAGTTGAAACAACATTTTCTGTTTTAACGTCTATTGTGCTATTTTTTATGTGAAATCTTATCCCTTTTTCATTTGAAGGTTTAATTTCAAAGGTTGACGGGATATTAGACATCAACCCGTTGCCTGATAAAATTAAGTTAGATTTTAGCGTCTTCATTTAAAAATTTCTCATAATCTTCTAATAAGTGTTGGTATTTTTTATATTTTTGAACCATAACCTCAGCTTCAGCCAAGTATTTCATACGTTTGATGAAATCCTTTCTTGGAACTGCAGGTGCGCCCATAATAACGCTTTTTGCAGGGTATGATTTTGTAACGCCTGCTTGAGCTAAAACAATTGAATCATCGCCTATATCCGTATGGTCTTTTAAGCCTGCTTGGCCTGCAATTACAACTCTATCGCCAATGTTGCAGCTGCCTGCAATACCAACTTGAGAAACTATCATGCAGGCTTTACCGATTCTGCAGTTGTGGCCAATCATAACAAGGTCATCTATTTTTGTTTGAGCGCCAATTGTTGTGTTTTCAATGGTGCCTCTGTCTATTGCAGTATTTGCGCCAATTTCAACGTCATCTTCAATAACAACCGAACCAAGTGACGGAATTTTAAAGACTTTTTGGTTTACTTTTCCGCCTTTAACTTCGCCTTCTTTTCTTGCAGTTTCAATGTTATCGGGCGTTTCTGTTACAAAGCTGAACCCGTCTGCACCAATGCTTGCGCCGTGGTGGATTATGCATCTATTTTTAATAACAACAAAATCGCCAATATTAACACCGGGGTGAATTAAGCAATCAGCGCCAAGTTTTGCAAATTTTCCAAGGTAAGCATTTGCTAAAATTTTTGTATTATCGCCAATTTCAGCCCCTCTTGAAATTACAACATTTGGACCTATGCAGACATTTTTGCCCAATTTTGCTTCAGGGTGAACAACCGCTGTAGGGTGAATTCCAACTGTTGAATCAGGTGCTTCATAGAAAACATTTAATAATGTCATCATAGCTAACCTTGGCCTTTCAACTTCAATTGTTGAAATATTTGGAACATTAACGCCCAATGGAACAAGTGCGCATTTTGCCTTGGTTTCTGCCAAATCTTCAATTTCTTTTTCGCCAAGTGCAAGTGCAAGCGTGTTTTCATCTGCTAAAATTGGCGGCGCCACTTTGTTTATTGTAGCGTCAGACACTTTTGTTAAAATTCCCTTAACAAGCTCCGACAATTCTTCAAGTTTGAATTGCTTATTGCTCACTTTTTATATCCTCCCTGCATAATGTCTAGTTTAGTATATCTATTGTAGTACATTTATTTGATTTTGTCGATAATTTTAGTTGTTGACCTGCCTTCAAGAAATTTTATAAATTCAATTTTGCCGCCATAACTTAAAACGGTTTTTGCTTCAGGCAAGGTTTCAACCGTATAATCTGCCCCTTTTGTGTAGATATCGGGTTTAATTTCTTCTAAAAGCTTAACGGGCGAGGTTTCATCGAATAAAACAATGTAGCTAACGGCTTCTAAGCCTGCTAAAACTTCGGCTCTATCCATTTCAGGGTTGATGGGGCGAGATTCCCCTTTTATTTTTTTCACTGAAACATCTGAATTTAAGCCTACAATTAAAATGTCGCCAAATTTTTTGCTTTCTTTTAGGTATCTGACGTGGCCTGCGTGCAAAATATCAAAACAACCGTTTGTAAAAACTATTTTTTTATTTTCGGATTTTAATTTTTTAATAATGTTATCAAGATTTTCTTTTTCAATTAATTTTTCCATTCTTTTTTCCTTTTGGTTTAAAAAAGCCGCCTTTTTATTTTAGGCGGCTTTTAAAATTGAATTAAAGCCTTTTATTTTTTGGCTTCTGTTTGGGTTTTACCCTTATTTTCAATTTTTTCCTGTTCTTTTGCTTTTTCTTTAATTTGTTTTTGAATGTTATTAACATCAAAGCTTGAATCAACATATTCAACCTTAGCAGAAGCCCTTAGGCCATCTAAAAGATTTTTTAGAACATCAATTTTTTTCTTTTGTTCTAAATAAGCTTTGATTTCATCTTTCATTTTTTCAAATGGTTGAATACCTGCTTGCGCTTTATCTGTTACATAAATTATGTGGTTGCCGAAATCTGAAACAACAATTTCTGAAACTGTCCCCGGTTTAAGTTTAAATGCAGCGTCAGAGAAGGGTTTAACCATTTGTTCTCTTGTAAAGAAGCCTAAATCTCCGCCTTTTTGAGCAGAAACTTTATCGTCTGAATATTGTTTTGCAAATGTTGCGAAGTTTTCGGGGTTAGCTGCCGCTTTTGCTCTAACTTCTTTTGCAAAGTTCATTTTAGCATCAATTGCTTCTTGTGTTTTTTTGTTAATTTCTTCACTTGTTAATTCGCCTTTTTTATCTTGGCTTATAATTTCTTGTTTAATTTGAGCAGGGTTCACTTCAATTAAAATGTGAGAAGCTCTAACCCTTTCAGGGTAATTAAATGAAGCCTTGTTTTGGTTGTAGAAATCTTTCACTTCTTTATCTGAAACTTTTGTTGAACCTGTTGAATTAATTAACTTATCAATTTTGATTTCATTTTCAAGGTCTTCTTCAAACTGTTTGTTTGAAACTGCGTTTCTTTTTAAAAGTTCATTAAGTTTTTCTTCAGAACCTAATTTTTCAACAATTTCAGCTTTTCTTGCCAAAATTTCATCTTTAGTAACGTTAATTTCACGTTTTTTAATTTCTTGGTTAATTATTGTTTTTAAAACTAATTCGTTTACAATTCTATCTCTCAACATTAAGCTCATAACAGAATTTTCATCTGCTAAAAAGTTTGCAAATTGTTGATATTGGGGTGAAGAAGCTTCTATATTAAATGCTTCTTCGTATTGGCTTTTTGTAATTGGTTCATTATTTACTTTAATAATAGCGGTTTTATCCTGCCCGCAACCTGTAAGCCCGAAAACCACAAGGGCAGATGCCAGTAAAAGTTTTGTTAATTTCATTTTTATCCCCTTTTAATTTGTTCTCTTAAATTCTAATACTATCTTAGAGATATGATAAAACAAATCCGCCAATATGTTAAATATTTCATTAAAGTTAAGGTAATCCGTTTTCATTAAAAGGATTCCTTTTAGCTTATCATCTGTTTTTTGGGGCTTTGTCCATCTAAAATATTTTGTAATATTAAGCCCCGCTTTTAACCTTAAAATGTTCCATTCTTGCATTGTAAAGGGGGTATAGAGCCTAATATTGCTTTCTGTTTCTTGAATTTGTGTGATATGAATTGATGTTGCAAGAAGCCTTAACCTTATTAATTTAAACAAATTTTCTACAGGTTCAGGAATTTTAGAGAACCTGTCTTTAAAGCTTGCAATTGAAATTTCAAGTTCATCGAGCGTTTTAATTTCAGCAAGTTTTTTATATTCAATCATTTTTTGTTCAACAGAACCCACCCAATCATCAGGAATATATGCGTTTGTTTTAATATCAACAAGGCAAGGTTCAAATTTTTCTTTTTTTGTTTCAGGGGTTTTTTCTTGTTTAATTTCTTCAATTGATTCTTCAAGAAGTGCGCAATACGTATCAAACCCGACATTTACCATATGCCCGTGTTGTTTAGCGCCAAGTATATTTCCAACCCCTCTTATTTCAATATCTCGCATTGCTATTTGATAACCGGAGCCTAGGGATGTAAAATCTTTAATTGCTTTTAGCCTTTTTATGGCGTCTTCTTTAAGTTCTTTTGATTCTTTATAAAAACAATAGCAATAAGCTTGCCTATCTGATCTTCCAACTCTTCCTCTTAATTGGTAAAGTTGTGCTAAACCAAACCTGTCTGAATCATTAATTATAATTGTGTTTACGTTTGGAATATCAAGGCCGGATTCTACTATTGTTGTGCAAACTAAAATGTCATATTCTTTATTTAAAAAATCGAACATGATTTTTTCCAGTTCTTTTTCTTGCATTTTCCCATGGGCAATTGCAACTCTTGCATTTGGGGCAAGGTCTTGAACGTATTTTGCATAACGTGCAATGTCTTCCACTCTGTTATGAATAAAATAAACCTGCCCATCTCTTTGAAGTTCATGGTTTATAGCATTTTTTAAATATCCTTCGTTAAAATTCCCGACATAAGTTTTCACAGGCAACCTGTTTTTTGGGGGTGTATTTATTAAAGATAAATCTTTAAGCCCTGATAGTGCCATATTTAGGGTTCTTGGAATAGGCGTTGCAGACATTGATAAAATATCAATGTTTTCTTTATATTGTTTAAATTTTTCTTTATGATTTACGCCAAATTTATGTTCTTCATCTATTACAAGAAGCCCCAAATTTTTATATTCGATATCTGATAAAAGCCCGTGGGTGCCGATTACAACATCAACCGTTCCATTTTTTAGGCCGTTTTTGGTTTCTTTTCTTTCTTTTAAGGTTTTAAACCTTGAAATTAATTGAACATTAACAGAAAAAGGCTTAAACCTTTCTTTTATTGTTTGGTAATGTTGGAGCGCTAAAATTGTGGTAGGTGCTATCATTGCCGCTTGATACCCTGACATTACGGCTTTAAAAATAGCCCTTGTTGCAACTTCTGTTTTACCAAAACCAACATCAGCACAAATTAGCCTGTCCATTGGTTTTGATTCTTCCATATCATTTTTTGTATCTATAATAGCTTGCATTTGATCGGGAGTTTCCGTGTATTCAAAGGCTTCTTCCATTTCATATTGCCAAGTTGTATCAGGGTCAAAAGATATTCCTTTTGAAAGTTTTCTTTTTGCATAAAGCCTTAATAGATCATATGCTATTTCTTTAACTTCTTTTTTTGCTTTTGATTTAATATTTTCCCAAGCAGCACCGCCCATTTTAGAAAGTTTGGGGTTAACGCCCGTTCCTCTGTATCTTTTTAAAAGGTTAATTTGCTCTGCCGGCATAAAAAGTTTATCTTTAGATGCAAATTCAATTTCAAGATAATCTTTTTTTGTGCCGTAGAAATCTTTTTTAATTAAGCCCCTGAATATGCCAATACCATGGATATAATGAACAACAAATTCGCCGTTTTGAATATCGTTCACGGAATCTATATAATCGGGGGATTCTTTATTATAGGCATATTTTCTTGATGTAATATCTTTTGAATGTTTATTAAAAAGTTCTTTATCCGTTAGAAAAATATATTTTGTTTCGTTTAATTCAAACTCGCCGCCTGAAT
The DNA here is from genome assembly GCA_018715855.1 of Candidatus Galligastranaerophilus intestinigallinarum. GTDB lineage: Bacteria > Cyanobacteriota > Vampirovibrionia > Gastranaerophilales > Gastranaerophilaceae > Galligastranaerophilus_A > Galligastranaerophilus_A intestinigallinarum. The sequence goes on along the minus strand of DVKW01000094.1, from coordinate 874 downwards.
TTGAAATTGGGGGCAAAATTGAAATATTTTCATTAAAAATTTCAAATTCATTTAAAATTTCTTCAATTCTATTTTTATAATTTGTTGAAATTATTATTTTTTTATTTTTGTTTTGTTCAAGATATTGAGCCAGTTTTTCGCCGTCTGATGAAAAAGAAGGGGGAATTGAAGAATTAAAATCAAAAACTTTATCTGAAAAAGTTTCTTCATCTTCAAAAAAATCGTCTTCAATAAAATTATCAAAGCCTATTTTTTTAAACTTTTTAATTTCTTTTTTAAGGTCATCCGCAACTATGTGGTTTTTGCCTTGAATGGGCAAAGAAAGCGAATTTTCAAGGTTGTTTTTGTATTCTTCATTATATTCTCTGTCTAAATTTACAATTTTAGAATTAATTAAAGCTGATTCATCAAAAATTAAAATGTAATCGGTGAAATAACCTAAAATTGAAACAAGGTTTTTATTAATAAAATTAAGGTAGTATTCAACCCCTTCAAAATAAGGCGTTGTTTCAATTTTTTCCGTTGTTTCGGCTAAAAGAGTTTTGAGTGTTTCATTTTGAATAAAAGGTTCTGTTATTTGAATAAGTTCATTTTTAAAAGTTTCGTTTGTTTTTTTATCCGAGATAAATTTATACAAAGGGGGAATTTCAATTTTTTCAGCTTTAGAAAAACTTTTTTGGGTGTTAGGGTTAAAAAACCTTATATCTTCAACTGTATCACCAAAAAATTCTATTCTTAGGGGGTGGTTATAAAATGTATAAATATCAACAATATCGCCCCTTGCTGCAAATTCACCTATATCAAGCGCCATTGAAGTTCTTTTATATCCAAAATTTACAAGCGTTTGAATTAATTTTGAATAATCAAAATCTTT
>DVKW01000093.1 GCA_018715855.1 Candidatus Galligastranaerophilus intestinigallinarum | reverse complement strand
CTTCACATGCCAAGCTATTGCTTCTCCTTCCCTATCAGGGTCGGATGCCAAATAAACTTTTTCTGCCGATTTTGCAAGCTTATTTAGGGTATCAACCACTTTTTGTTTTTCGGGAATTATTGAAAATGTAGGCTTAAAATTGTTATCAACATCAAAACCAAGCCCTTTTGGGGGAAGGTCACGTATATGACCATAGCTTGCTTCTATAAGGTAATCATCCCCTAAAATTTTCTTAATTGTTTTAGATTTTGCGGGAGATTCCACTATTACAAGGGTTTTAGCTTTGCTTGCCGTTTTTGTTGCCATTTTAATTTCCTAAAATATAATAAAGTCCGTTTTTTTGAATGATTAAACCTTTTAATTCCATCTCGGTTAATATCATCATAAGCTCATTTATACCAACATCAAGTTTTTGTTTCAACCCCTCAAATGAAATTTCTTCAATTGAAATAAGTTCATATATTTCTTTTTCGCTGCCCTTTAAGCTTATTTTTGCTTGTTTTGAAGCTTTTATTTCCCAGTTCATTATATTTAAAATATCATCAGTTTCAGTTACAATTGAAGCCCCATTTTTAATTAATTTATAAATTCCTTCCGTATTTGGGTTTGAAATATTCCCCGGAATGCACATTAGTTCTTTCCCTTGTTCAAGCGCAAATCTTGCTGATATCATAGCGCCCGATTTTATTCTTGCTTCTGCAATAATAACACCGCTTGATAATCCTGTTACAATTCTATTTCTTTGGGGAAAATTTTGAGGAAGCGCCTGAAATTCATAAGGATATTCAGAAAAAATAAGCCCTTTTTCTTCTATTTCATTATATAATTTTTCATTTTGGGAAGGATATTTATATTTTAACCCCGAACCGATAACGGCAACCGTTTTTAAATTGTTTAAAAGGGCGTTTTTATGCGCCTCGGCGTCTATTCCTGAAGCAAGGCCTGAAATTATAACAATATCTGTATTTATAAAACCTTGAATTAAATTTTTAACGTTTAATTTGGCAGATTCGCTTGCATTTCTTGAACCGACAACAGCAAGCGTTTTATCAAAGTTTATATTTTCTAAATTCCCCCTGTAATAAAGCATTAATGGAAAATCTTCCAAATTTTTAAGGCTTTTGGGGTAGGCTTCATCTTCATAAGTTATAAAATTTTGGTTTTCATTTTTTGTTTTTTCAAAAATTTCATCAACTTTTAAATTATTTATTAAAGATAAAAAATTTCTTGGAACAGGAATATTTTCATAAATTTCGGAAAATTCTTTAAGGTCGTTTTCTGTTGTATAAAAAATTTTTTCAATGTCATAATCGAAAAATTCAAAAATTTTTGCTTTAAATATCGGGTTATTAATTAAAATGTTGCTTAGGGCAACGTAAAATTTATTTTTATCGCTTGAAAAAGAGAATTTATTTTGCACTGTTTATTTCCTTAAATTCCCCTAAAACAGATTTTTTATTAAAGGTTAAAGTTTCTTCGTTTGCAACGGCAGATTCTAAGTAATCTTTATATTTTACGAGGTCTTTTTTTAATTTGGAAATTTCTGCCATTAAATAGTAATAATCACCGTTTACGCCTGCTTCTTCTTTCATTTCATCCATTACATCTTGCGCCATATCGATATCATTTAATTTTAAATATAATTGGCACAAAAGTTTATAGGCTTCTTTATCTTTTTTGTTTTTTTGAATGGTCATATTAAGCATTATAACTGCGTTTTCAAAATCTTGTTTTGCAAAATAAATTTGCCCCAAATTGAAATATGCCCAAGAATAATCAGGCGACAGTTCAATAACTTTTCTATATTCTTTAATAGCATCATCCAATAAATTTTTCTTATGATAGCAATTTGCAAGGTGAAAATGGGCAAAATAATCATCGTGGTTTAAATTAATTGCCCTTTGAAAACATTTTTTGGCAAGTTCAATATCGTTTTTTTTAAAATAAAGGCAGCCTAAACAAAAGAAAGAATTTGAATCATTTTTTTCTAAACAAATAACTTTTTTAAATTCCCTAATCGCTTCATCTTGCATATTAAGAGCGTCATAGCAAAGGGCAAGATTATAAATAAAATCGCCTTCATTTGGTTTTAATTCAACCGCTTTTTTATAATAATGAAGCGCAAGCTTAAATTCCTTCAATTTTTCAAAACAAATGCCCAAATTGAAATATAAATTGGCATCGTCTTTAAAAATTCCTGCAAGATAGTTCAGGTGTTTTATTGAAGCTTCAATAAAACCCATATCCGATAAAAGCATTGCAAATTCACGCCGAGATTGAAAGTTTGTGGGGTCGGCTTCAATATTTTTTTTCAGTTGCTCAAATCTTTGCAGGTCATTCATTATCTTCTTTTAATTTATCTAAGTCTAAAACCGTGGTTTCACCAGATAAATCTATAACATTTACTTGATCATCGTCAAGTTCGTCATCGTTATCTTTATCCATGACGATATTTTCAATAACAATTTGCGCCATATCAAGCGCAACTCTTTGCCTTGTTTCGGGCGAACATCTTTCTAACATTTGAATGGCCGTTCTAACCGTTTTTTCTAAGTCATACCAGCGGTTAACACCCCTTTGTATAACCCCTTCTTCAACTGCCGTCATAATATCTTCAACATTTTTAAATTAGTTTGATTTAATATTGTGTTCAATAATAACTTTAATGAGGTTTAAGGCCACTTGAATTTGGGTTGCATCATCTGAATTTGCAAGCGTGCGCATAGACATTGAAAGAACAGGGTCTTTATCATACCATCTTGAATAAAACTCTTTCATTTTGCCTTTTTTCTACCTCTTTTTTATCCAAATTTATAAGTCGGGCCTTGAGAATCTTTGGGGTATTCCCATTTTATTGCGCCATTTGGGCAAGACAGCCTGCAGGTTCCGCACTCCAAACAATTTTCAAAGTCTGCATTTATAAGGTTTGCTTCTTTGTCGTATGTATAAACATCTGCCGGACAGAAAAATGTGCATTCCTTATTTTTGCAATTCTTACATTTTTCAACATCTATGCTGATATGGCTTTTATTATTGCAAATAAACCTTAATGTTGCAAGTCTTTCATCCGTATTCACATTAAAAATATCATTTTCGCTCATTATACTTATATTATAGCCTCTATAGCGCATTTTACAAAACTTATTACATCTTGCATTAATTCTTTTGGTTTTCTTTCTTTAAAGAAAGAAAGCAAAAAATTTCTATAGCCCTGTTTTTTGCCTTTGTTATTTGCCGTTGTCCAAAGTTTAAAAAATTCATCTATTTTTTTTGGGTAGTATGAAAAAATCGAATTTTTTCTTTTTAATAAGGTTGGAATAACGTTTTTATAGGTTTTTAGATCTTTTATAACAAAGGTTTCGTTTAATTTCTTTTTATAATTTTTAAGAATTTTTTTTGTGAAATTTTTCTTTTTATAAGCTTCAATTATGGTTTCACCTGCAACAATTCCGCTTTTAATTGCAAGGTTTGTGCCTTCAAAATGAACAGAATCCACCAAATTTGCAGCATCGCCCACAATTAAATAGCCATCTCCAAAAATTTCAGGAAGTTCATTGTAGCCCCCTTCAGGAATTGAATGAGCCGAATATTCAACAAGTTCGCCCCCATCAATTAAATTTTTCACAAATTCATTGTTTTTTAGCCTGTTTAAATATTCATAAGGCTTAACTTTGTTTTTTTGCAAAGTTTCCATTGAAACACCAACGCCAATTGAAACCGTGTTTTTAAAAGTGTATAAAAAGCCCATTGAAAAGGGAATATCTTCCCCTTCTTTATTTAAACCGCCAAAAAATTCATACATTGAGCCTTCATTTTCTTTTAATTGAAACCTTTGAGCAATAACATCTTCGCCAAGGCGAATTGTTTCTTTAACGCCCAATATAGCGCTTTTTGGGGAAGTTTTTTTCTTTAGGTTTGCTTCATTTAAAAGAATTGAATTAAACCCTTCTGCAATAACCACAACAGGTGCAAAAATTTCTTCGGTTTCTGTTTTAACGCCAATAATTTTATTTCCCTTTTTAATTAAAGAAGTTACAAGAGTTTCAGGCGCAAAATAAACGCCTTCTTTTCTTGCTTCTTCCGCTAAAAAGGAATCAAAAGCAAAGCGGGTTATTGTGGCTGAAGTTTTTTCATCTTCATTATTTTCATAAGAAACATTTATTGAATTATTGCCATTTAAAATTACAAAATTATGCTTTTTTAAAAACCTTTCATATGGGCAATTTTTGTATGTTTTTGGGAATAATTCTTTAATTGATTCAAGATAAACTGCACCCCCATAAACATTTTTTACTCCAAAATGAGAAGCTTTTTCTATAACTAAAACCTTTAAGCCGTATCTTGCAGCAACAGTGGCACAGGCAACGCCTGATGGGCCTGCGCCAATAACTATTACATCAATTTTTGGGTTTTTTTCCATAATTTAATTATACATTTTGTTTGAATTTAATCAATTATTTTGAATCCGGCACTTGATAAATAATTCCCCCTAAAAATGCAAGCATTAAAGACCCCAAAAGTGCAGACCAAAAACCGTCTATTTCAACACCGGGGACAAAATAGCCCATCAGCATAAATAAAAGAGTGTTTAAAATGAAT
>DVKW01000006.1 GCA_018715855.1 Candidatus Galligastranaerophilus intestinigallinarum | reverse complement strand
TTCATTTATTGAAACGGTTAAATTTGAACCAAAAGACTTAACGGGCTACACATCTGCAATTATTGGCGGTTACATTAGTTGCAGGCTAAAAGGTGAATCAAGAATTGATTCAATGAAATATGCAAACATTTTGGGGTATCTTCAAGCTTCAAAAACAGGTGCAATAAGGTCTATCCCAAGAAAAGAAAAGGTTTTTGAGGCTTTGGGGCAATATTATGGTTAATAAAAAGAAGAAAGTTTTAATTTCGGGTTATATTGGTTTTCAAAATTTTGGTGATGACGTTTTGTTAGCGGTTTTAACCAAGCACCTAAAAGAAAAAAATTGTGAAATTACGGCTTTTTCATCAAACCCTCAAGACACAATGGAGAATTTTTCCATTAAAGCAGTTCCATATAAAAATATTTTTGCAATTTTAAAAGAAATTTTAAACACTGATATTTTAATTTCAGGCGGCGGCAATTTAATTCAAAACGAAACAAGCACGCTAAGCCTTTTGTACTATTGTTTCATAATAATTTTATCTAAACTTTTATTTAAAAAAGTAATAGTTTTTTCTCAAGGAATTGGCCCAATTTATGGCAAATTCCAAAATTTTATTGCTAAATTGGCACTAAGATGTTCAGATATGATTACGGTTCGAGATATTTATTCTCAAAGAATTTTATCCAAATGGGGAATTAATTCAAAATTCACATATGATGCTTGCTGGAATTTTGAAACTCCTGAATATAAGCCGAAAAATATTGTTGGTTTACAGGTTAGAAACTATCAATATCTTCATAAAGATTTTTATAAATTTCTTGCAAAATATGTTGATATGTTCTTTTCTGATTTTGAAATAAACATTTTTTCTTTTCAAAATGCAAATGACACAAAAGCTTGCTATGAGCTTGAAAGAGCATTAAAACAAAGAAATATGAACCTTAAAACGAAAGTAATTTTATATAAAAACCCAAATCAAATTGCAGAAGAATTTTCAAAACTGAAATATTTGATTGCAATGCGTTTGCATGCTAATATATTGGGACTTAAACTTGGGGTTAAAATTGTTCCTGCAAGCTATAGCGTAAAAGTTCGAAACCTTGCATATGAATTTGATTTAAAATATTTTGAAGCATCCGAAGAACCAAACTTGCACCCGATTTTAACCGATTTAACAATAGAAGAACAAGAAAACCCGAAAATTAAAAATGCAAGAAGCAGAAAATTTGAATGGAGTTACATAGATAGCATTATTGATAAATAAAGGATAAAAAGATGATTATTCCAAGTATCGATTTAATGGACGGTAAAGCAGTTCAATTAAAACAAGGCAAAGAAAAAGTTTTAGAAAGAGAAGATGTTTTAGAACTTGCTAAATATTATGCAAGGTTCGGTGAATTAGCCGTTATAGATTTAGATGCCGCAATGAACAAAGGCAAAGACAATGAAGAATTAATATCTAAAATTTGCAAAATTGCAAAATGCAGAGTAGGCGGCGGAATCAGAACAATTGAAAAAGCCAAAAGAATGATTGCAAACGGTGCAGATAAAATCATAATCGGAACTGCAGCTGATGAAAACTTTTTATCAAAACTTCCAAAAGATAGAGTAATGGTTGCAATTGATTCAAGAAACGGCAAAATAACCGTTGACGGCTGGCAAACAGACACCGAATTTTCAACTGCATCTTACGTTCAAAGGTTTAGCAATTTCTGCTCAGGCTTTTTATATACAATTGTTGAAAAAGAAGGTATGATGCAAGGCACAAACCTTGAAGCATACAAAGAAATAAGAAAACATACATCTTTGCCGATTGTTGCAGCAGGCGGCATTTCAACATTGGATGAAATTAAAGAGCTTGAAAAAATGAATATTTCAGCACAACTTGGAATGTCGATTTATACAGGCAAAATTAATTTGGAAGATGCATTTATAGCTTGCCTTAATTTTGATAAATACTCTGATAAATTAATTCCTACAATTGTTCAAGATATCCACACAAAACAAGTTTTAATGCTTGCATATTCAAACAAAGATTCAATCAGAAAATCCTTATCAACAGGCAAAGCCACATATTTTAGCCGCTCAAGACAAGAACTATGGACAAAAGGGCTGACATCAGGAAATGTTCAAACCTTAATAAGTGCAAAGTTTGATTGCGACGGCGATTCAGTTTTATTTTATGTTGATCAAAAAGGAAATGCTTGCCATCTTAACAGATACACCTGCTTTGAAGACAAAGATTTCACCCTTTGGGAACTTTATAAAGTTATAAAAGACAGGTTTGAAAAAATGCCCGAAGGCTCTTATACAACAAAACTTTTTAAAGATGAATTCTACCTGAAAAGAAAAATAATGGAAGAAGCTTTTGAAACCGTCAACTTTGAATTTGGCGACGGGCTTTCTTGGGAAGTTGCAGACCTTATGTATCATACAATGGTATTTATGGTGAAAAATGGCGTTAGTCCGAAAGATATTTTAAATAATTTAGCTTCAAGGGCAAAATAATGAGAATAGTTAATTATAGCGAATTTATTGAAAACGTTGAGCTTCAAAAAGAATTTTATTCAACAATAGAATATGAAAACAACCCCGATATTGATTCTATTATACAAGATGTTAAATTCAGGGGTGATGAAGCTTTAATTGAAATTTCAAACAGGTTTAATGACGGCAATTTTGCAACTTCAAATGATTTTTTGGTTACAAAAGAAGAAATTAAAGAAGCCTATAATAAAGTTGATAAAGAATTCATAAAACAAGTTAAAATAGCCAAAAAAAATGTTGAAGAATTTGCAAAAAAACAGCTAAATTCCGTTAATGAATTTGAAATAAATAAGAAAAAATCAAAACTGGGGCAAAAAATTGTTCCTCTTAAAAGGGTTTTAGCCTATGTTCCCGGGGGGAACTATCCGCTTCCTTCATCTTGCATTATGACAACAGTGCCTGCTAAAGTTGCAGGGGTTAAAGAAGTTATTTTAACATCTCCAAGAATTAAACCTGAAACTATTGTTGCTGCTGATATTGCAGGTGCAGATAAAATTTATAAACTGGGTGGAGCTCAAGCAATCAGCGCTTTTAGCTATGGAACAAATTCAATTGAACCTGTTGATAAAATTGTAGGCCCCGGAAACAGATTTGTAACTTATGCAAAAAAATCTGTTTATGGAAAAGTGGATATAGATTTTCTTGCAGGCCCTTCCGAAGTTTTAATTATAGCAGATGATTCGGCAGACCCATTGCTTGTTGCGGGCGATTTGCTTGCACAATGCGAGCATGATAAAGACGCAAGAGGGTATTTAATCTGTAATTCAAAACAGTTTGCAGATAAAGTAAAAGACATTGCCCACGGCATTTTATCAGACCTGAAAACTTCTGATATTGCAAAGGTTTCTTTTATGAAATCGTTTGCAATTGTTGATGAAGGCCTTTTTAATGCGGTTGAAATTTCAAATAAAAGAGCGCCCGAGCATTTAGAATTAGTTGTTAAAAACGAAAATAAATTTATAGATAAACTAACCAACTATGGCTCACTTTTTATTGGAAGCTGGTGTGCCGAAGTGTTTGGAGATTACGTTTCTGGCACAAACCATGTGCTTCCAACAAATTCTGCTGCTAAATATACAGGCGGGCTTTCTGTTTTTGATTTTGTTAAAATTTTAACTTATCAAAAAATAGGCGAAGATTATGCAAGAGAACTTGCAAAAACTGCTTCATATATTGCAGGAAAAGAAGGCCTTATGGCGCATAAAGCGGCATCCGATTTCAGATTAAACAGAAAAAAACCAAAATTAATCGATAGAATTTTATCAAAGCAAAACAGAACTCAAATTTTAGCAAAATTGGTTACTTTATATTTTCAATTTAAAAGACACTTTTATTATTGCAAAAATATAAACTATCCAAAAGAAAAATGCATTTTTGCGCTCTGGCATGCACACCAATGCGGGTTATATGCGCTTAATGAGCGGGAAAAAACCACCGTTATGATATCAAACTCTGCAGATGGCGAAATTATTGCTCAAGCGGGTGCTGCAATGGGCTTAAATGTTGTAAGGGGCTCTCACAACAGAAAAGGCGCAACAGCCACAATTGAAATGATAAATGCAATTAAAGCAGGCAATAATGGCGCTATTACAATTGATGGGCCAAGAGGGCCGAAGCACAAAGTAAAAAAAGGGATTATTGAAGTTGCAAGGCTGACGGGTGCTCCAATTGTTCCAATGAGCTGGTATTCGCCTTCTCCCTTCTTTTTGAAGTTTAAAACTTGGGATGAATTTTGTTTCCCATTAAATTGCATAAAAATGAAAGCAATTTATGGTGAACCAATTTATATTCCATATAATGCAACGGATGAAGAACTTGAAAATTACAGGCTGCAAGTTGAAAGTGAACTTAAAAAACTGTATGCAAATTTAACTGCAAACTTTAATAAACTTTAGATTGACATTAAAACTGTCTATTGTAGAATTAATTTACC
>DVKW01000092.1 GCA_018715855.1 Candidatus Galligastranaerophilus intestinigallinarum | reverse complement strand
ATTGCCTTTAACAATTTTTTGCAAAATTGCAAGCATATTTTTTGTACCTTCACGGCAAGGAACGCATTTGCCGCAGGATTCATTGGTTGTAAAGTTCATAAAGAACCTTGCAACTTCAACAATACAGGTTTTATCTGACATAACAACCAAACCGCCTGAGCCAACCATTGCCCCTGCTTTAATTAAGTTGTCATAATCCATCGGAATATCAAGGTGTTCTTCCGTTAAGCAACCGCCTGAAGGCCCGCCGATTTGAACGGCTTTAAATTTTTTGCCTTCTCTCATGCCGCCGCCTATATCAAAAATAATTTGCCTTAAAGTAGTTCCCATCGGAACTTCAATAAGCCCTGTATTATTAACTTCACCCGTTAGAGCAAAGGTTTTTGTTCCTTTAGAAGTTTCCGTTCCCATTTTACTGAACCATTCGGCACCGTTTAGAATGATAACGGGAACGTTTGCTAAAGTTTCAACGTTATTTATAAGGGTGGGGCGACCAAATAAACCCTTATTTGCAGGGAATGGCGGTTTTGGCCTTGGCATGCCGCGTTCGCCTTCAATGGATGCTATAAGAGCCGTTTCTTCGCCGCAAACAAAAGCGCCTGCGCCTTCTCTTATGTGGATGGTTAAATTAAAGTTCGTTCCCATTATGTTGCTACCTAAGAAATTTCTTTCTTCGGCATCTTTAATAGCCTTTCTTAAACGCTTGATTGCAAGCGGGTATTCAGCCCTTACATAAATGTAGGCTTCATCTGCGCCAACGGCAAATGCCGCAATTGCAATGCCTTCCAATAATTTATGCGGGTCGCCTTCCATAACGGATCTGTCCATAAAAGCACCGGGGTCGCCTTCATCGCCGTTGCAAACAACATAAGACTTTCCGCCTTTATTATTTGCAGTAAAGCGCCATTTTCTTCCTGTCGGGAACCCGCCGCCACCACGGCCTCTTAAACCTGATTTTTCAATTGTTTCAATAACTTTATCGGGGTCGTTTTCTTCTAAAACGTTATATAATGCTTCATACCCTCTGACTGCAATTGCTTCATCAATTGATTCTGCGTTAATGTTGCCGCAATTTTTAAGAGCAGTTCTTGTTTGTTTAGCGTAAAAATTAATGTGTTCATCATCCATCACGTGGTTATGCGTCATAGGGTCAACGTATAATAATCTTTCAACGGGTTTGCCGCCTTTTATGTGGCTTTCAAAAATTTCATCAACATCAGAAACTTTAACTTTTACATAAGTTACTTTTAATTTTGGAATTGTAACCAAAACGCCTTGTTCGCAAAACCCGTGGCAGCCTGTAGGAACTGCCGTCATTTTGTCTTTTTCGTTTAATATTGCAACATCCACGCCAAGTTCTTTGAATTTTTCAATAACTTGCATTGAACCGTTTGCAACGCAACCTGTTCCTGCACAAACCAAAACCCTTAAACCTTGGCTGTTAATTAATTCTTGTGCTTTCTTTTGCTCATCTTTTATATTTACGTTTAATGCTGTTTTTTCCATTAATTGGCTTCCTCTCTAATTAATGTGTCTATGATGACCTCAATTGCTTCGGGCGTCATTTGAGGATAAACTTTTTCGTTTATCACAACAACCGGAGCCAAGCCGCATGCGCCGAGGCAGCTAACCGTTTCAACGGAAAACAGGCCGTCTTTTGTGGTCATTTTGCCGTTTTCCATAGGTAATTTTGCTTTTATTGCTTCTAAAACAGGCAAAGAACCTCTAACATGGCATGCCGTTCCGTCGCAAACTTTAATTTCATATTTACCTTTAGGTTCAAGGCTAAATTGTGCATAAAAAGTTGCAACGCCAAAAACGGTTGCAGGAGAAAGCCCTTCAATTTTATCGCCAATATAGGTTATGGCATCTTCGGGCAAAAATTTGTAAATTTCCTGTACTTTTTGCAAAATGGTTATGAGATTTGTTTTTTCATAGCCGCAATCATCTAAGATTTTATCAATTTTGGTAAAATCAATAGAGCTTTTTAACTCTGTCATTTTTATTCTAATCCCCACAAACTAACGGGAATATCATAATATAAAGTGAGTTTATAATCAAATAATTTACATATATTGGACGGTAACTTTCTTTAAATATTTATCTTTCAGTGTTTTTGAAATTTTTTTAATAACATCACGCCTGAGTTCAATTTCAATGGGCAAATTCGGGTCATAGTGGGCTGAATTAACTTTTGCACCGACAACAAAATTAATGCAATCGGCATCCAGCATAAAATCAATTAAATCTTTGGCCGCATCGTTTTTTTCTTCAAAATCATCATCCGATAAATATTCGCAAACCCTTGTTAAAGTTAAAATACCTTCCGTTACAAGGTCTGCACCTTCCATAAAAGAAACCGCAGGAAGGTTTCCGTATGAAGTTTGATTAATATAAATTTCTTTTTTTAATTCTCTTGATAGAATGCTTGCCGTTGTGCCGCCTGCAACGGCTTTTTTGCCTTCAAAATCTTCAAACAGCCTTGCCCATTCAAAATCTTTGTCGCTATTGTATGGGGGGCCTGTATAGATTAAGGCTTTTTTGGGTTTTACCACCTTTAAAACAAGTGCCGATGTATCATCTTGCGGCGTATGGTTTTTAGAAACATATTTTGCAATGTTTGTAATGTGGTGCGCTAAATCATCGGGGTTGAAATCGGGCGTTTTTTCAATATATTCTTTTACAATTCTTTTTAAGCCCTCTCTTGTAATGCCGTCTTTTAATTGTTCGGAAGCAAGCCCCGCTTGTGTTACGCCGTCTGATACAAAAACAAGAACATCATTTTCTTTTAAGGTGAAATTATAAATTTTAAGATGTCTGTCTTTAAAAGTTTTGGAATCTATGATTTCAGGCCTTAATTCAACGATTTTATTGTTTGAATAATAGATAAAATCGGGGTTTCCTTCTTCAATTATGTTAACATTGCCTTCATTGTCCGCTACAACAATTGAAAATGTGGAATAGCTTATTTTTCTGACCTTACAAACAGGCAAAGAATTCATTACAATTTCTGCGGATTTAATTAAATCTGCATTATTTTCGGCAAAACCCATAAGCATAACAGATGTCATTGTAGATAAAATGTTTGCTTTAATGCCGCTTCCAAGCCCGTCCGATAAAACCGCCGTTATTTTATCGGAATCTTTGTATCTTCTGGTTATAATACAATCGCCATAAGCATTTTCATCATTTTTTTTAAGTGAAGATTTACCTATTTTTATAAACATTATTTCTTTTCATCCTCACTTGAATAATCTTCTGCAATTGAACTTAAAAGGGTTTCAACATCTACCATATGTTCTCCCAATAAGCTTGCTATATTTTGAACTGTTTCTATATTTTTGTTTATAACTTCTCTTGCTTTTTTGGCCACTTTTTCTCTGTTTATTTCAGATGTGGTAACATCTGTTATAATGGCGCCTGTCAGGGTATTTTCTTCTATTACAAAAACATTTATATCATATAATTTATCTTTAATTTGATATCTTTCTTTGTGAATTTCCGTATTTTTCATTAAAGCAGTTTCGAACAAAGAATAAAAAGGCAAAATTCTATCCAAAGAAGCGCCCTTCATGCCATCGGGGCGTTTTGAGAAAATATCATACATATCAGGTGCGAACATTTTAATAAAAGCATCGTTTGTTTCCATAATTTCAAGCTTGCTGTTTACCATAACCATGGCAGATGGCATTGTTCTTAAAAGCATGGCTGTTTTTTTCATGGCTAATTTTCTCATATAAGAAACGCACATGGATGGTTCCGCTTTTTTATCCAAAATGGCTGCTGCAAGTTCTCTGCAGGTTGAATAGCCGCAGCCGCCACAGTTCAATTCGTCTTCATCCGAGGTTTTGCCGATTGATTTCATTGCATCGGACATATCGACCAAAGATATTTTTTTATCCGATTTTAAAACAGGCTCATAATTCATTTCAACAACGGTATCCGGAGTTTTTGGAATATCGCTTCTTTTTTTCACTTTAGATAAAATGTTTGAATTAACAATTAAGCCCGATTTTTTCTGCGGCACTGCAGGCCCGTTCACACAGCCCCCTTCGCAAGATAGTGCTTCTAAAAATATTTTGCCTTCAATATTTTCCGCTTTTAAATTTTGCAGAGCCCTTTTTAGGGCAGGCAAAGAGCTTAAACTTATTAAACGAACATCTTTTTTAATTTTATCCATTTTAATTGTTTCGTTCATGCCGCCTTCAATCGGGTATAACGCCCCTTCATGGGCAGGTTTTGGAATAAAAACATCTTCTTTTGTGGGTTCAATTGAATTAATATCAATGCCCAAATCTTTTATCCAATAATTTAATTCGTCATATGTTAAAGAAGCAAAGATTAAATCGGGGTTTCTGTCTGCTTCATTTTTCTTTGCAATGCAAGGGCCTATAAAAACCACTTTTATATCTTCATCTTTATAAAAATCTTTTAAATATTTTGCATGGGTTAAGGCAGGAGATGCAATTTGTGCAATGTATTTGGTGAATTCAGGTTTATAATTTCTGATATAATCCACAACAACGGGGCAACAAGATGAAATTAAAAGCCCTTTTTCCATTTCATTTAAGGTTTTTGTTGTTTCAATAGAAACAGATTCCGCCCCCAAGGCAGTTTCGCTGACTCCATAGAACCCTAAAGTTTTTAAAAGAGAAATCATAACAGGCTGAGAATAGTCATAAACGCCTGCCCAAGAAGGCGCAAGAGAAACTATAACTTTTTTGCCTGAAATTAAAAGAGATTTAACCTTATCTATATCATATCTGATTCTTTTTGCGCTTGATGGGCAAACCCGAACGCAATGGCCGCAAGCAATACATTTATCTTTTATGATTTTTGCCTGAGAATCAATAACTTCAATCGACTTAACAAAACATTC
>DVKW01000091.1 GCA_018715855.1 Candidatus Galligastranaerophilus intestinigallinarum | reverse complement strand
TTGTTTATAGACACCCTGAGGAATAAGGTTTGCTAATTCTGCCGTTAATTTTGCAGCATTTACCCTTGAACTGTCGCCTATATCAAGCCCTGAATGGCCGCCTTTTGGTGCTAAAACTTCAACGGTTAATTTTGTATAGCCCGCACCTGAAATTTCAAAATTGCCCAATTTATCAGAATCTAAAACAAGAATGTCTTCGCCTTCAAAAGCTTCAAATTCAACGCCATTTATACCAACCATGGATTGTTCTTCATCTCTTGTAAAAATTAATTCTAAGCCGCCATTATCTATATTTAATTTATTTACTTCAAGCGCCAGTTTAATTGCGGAAGCGACGCCTGCCTTATCATCTGCGCCAAGCGTTCTTTTTTTGTCTGTTTCAATTATGTTTCCATTGTGAACAATATTTATGGGGGAATCATCGCCCACAACATCCATATGGGCAGATAGAATTATGGGTTTTTTTAAGGGGTTATTTCCTTTAATTTTTGCCATAACATTTCCTGTTTTGTCTTTTTTGGCTTCTATATTATTTGTATTTAAAATTTCAATAATTTTATCTGCAACTTTGTCTTCTGATAGTGAAGGGGATGGAATTTTAACCAATGTTTCAAAAATTTCAATTAATTCCATAGCTTTTTAACTCCTTTTTCCATAAAAATACACGCCGTTAAAGGCTTTAGTTCATAATATTCGCCACTAAAAATTTTGCCTTTTTGATTTATATAGTTTTCTTTTGTGTCTGCAATTAAATGCCATTTTTTATCTTCAACGTTTTTTGGAAGAATTATTTTAATCGGGTTTTTATCTTTTGAAATTGCCACGTAATAATTAAATTCTTCCCCATTAATTTTAAAACAAATTATATTTGAACGGTTGTTTTTCCAATAGGAATCGTCATATTCACTTATATTAAGCCCGTTTGGGTAATAATAAGAGATTTTTTTGTTGTAATTAATATCTGTAAAAATTTTGTTTTCTTTTCTGAATTTAATTAATTCTTTTATATAGTTTGATAAATCTTTTTTTCTTTTGTCCAGTTTGTAATTAATTCTGTTTATTTTATTGTCTAAATTGTAGCTGTTGTTGTTGCCTTCTTTTGTGTGAAGGAAAATATCACCAAATTGAAGCATCGGAACACCATAAGAAACCATTAAGGTTAAAATTTGTTTTCTTATTTCATTGTCTTGTTCTGTAATGTCGCCTTTATAGCTTGAGCACATTTCACCCCTAAAGCCGCCTTTTGTTTCAGGGTTTGGGGCATCGTAATTATTCATATCAAACAAAGAAAAGCCGTCATGGGAACAAACGTAATTTATGCTTCTTAATTTGCCGCTAAATTTGTTTGGCTGGCCTTCAATAACGTTTCTCATTGCTTTTGGGTTTACATTTTCGGGGCGAATTGATATTGCCCTTATTGTATCTCTTGTAACATCGTTCCATTCCGCAAAATATGAGGGGAAATTTCCCAATTGATAATTATTTGCACCGGAGCACATCCAAGGTTCAGCTATTAAATGAACGCCATCACCCTTTTCATCCGGTTCTAAAATTTTATGGCCCGATTTTTCCAAATTTTCTTTCAAATTTTTTAAAATGCCGCCTTGTTTGTCATACATTGCATAGCCTGATCTTGATATATCCATAAGGCATACGGCCAAATCAAAGCGGAAGGCATCTACCCCTTGGTTTATCCAAAATTTTAAAGATTCAAGAATTAAATTTTCTGTTGTTTTATTCAAGGTGTTAAGGTCGTTCCCGCAGCCTGAATGGTTTGTATAGTGGGCATTTTGGGCAAGCTTGTAATAGCTGTTGTTGTCAATTAAAGCGTATGAAAACAAAGCTGCATCTTCATTATCACCAAATGTTCTGCCTTCTCCTGTATGGTTATAAACAACATCCATGCAAACTTTTATGTCGTTTTTGTGAAATTCATTGATTAAATTTCTGAATTCATATAAAGCTTCCATTGGGTTTTTATTTGTTGAATAAGATTTTTTAATTGCAAAATAATTTAAAGGCATATAGCCCCAATGGTTGCCGTTATCTATATTTGAATCAAACTCTTGAAGAGGAAGAAATTCAACCATTGTAACGCCCGTTTTTTTAATTTCTTTAACAAATTTTGCCGCCCCTTTATAGGTGCCTTTTTCTTTCATTTTTAACAATCTTGTTAAATCTTTAAGGTGCACTTCCCCTATAATTTCATCTTTCAGGCTTCTTTCCGTTGTTTTATAAATTTTTTGTTCTTTTATAATTTTAAAAACGGATTTTGGCGCAATTTTTGAATTATCGGATAAATAATTTTTTTCGCCCGACCTAAAGGGTTCAAGATTTGTTGAAACGGATGAATGAAGGTGGGATAATTCAAGGGAATACGGGTCATAGGCAAGTTTATTGGGGTTGTATCTGTCGCCTTCTTCATTTAATTTTGAAACAAAACCAATGTCTGACCCTGCAAAATACCCCTGCTGCTTTTTAAAATTGGCACCAAAAATTCTGTAGCCATAATAAAAAACATTTCTTTTTTTAAGAAGTTTTTTAATGGGAACAGACACTTTAAATAAGTTTTCTTCTTTTTCCATTTCAATTTCAAAAAAAGGAATGTCGCCCATTGGGTTTTTAAAAACGCACAAAACAACATTTTGTGCGCCGTAAGATGCAAGCTTAAACTCTATTGTTTTTCTTTTTTTGTTAAAGCTTGCACCATAATTTATATTTGAATTTGTTAAGAATTTTTTTCTCATTATTATTTATAAAGCGGGTTAATTGCTATACCTGATAAAAGTTTCGGGTAAAAATAAGTTGATTTTTGAGGCATTCTGTACCCTTCTTTTGAAACTTCTTGAATATCTTTCATTTTGGGATATGCCATAATAAAGCTTGCTTGCGCCTTGCCTTTGTCTATTGCATCAAATGCTTCATATTCCTGCTTAATATATTTAATGCCGACTTGTGCCATTTGTTCTTCTTTTGTATATTTCAATTCTTTTGTAATAATTAATTCTTGCAAAACAAGCAAATCAAGCTTCTTTAAAACTTCAGGTGCATTAATTAAATTTGTCATGCCGTCTTTTAATTTTAAAATATAGAAGGAATTATCATTTTTCAAATAAAGCCCCGTTGTAATTCTTGTTTTGTTTGATTCTTCAATTTCATCCAAAAATTGTTTTTTAATTTGAATTTTATTGAAGGCATCAAAAGGAAGCCTTGTAATATCATAATATTTTTCAACAGAAGCCATAATGGCTTTTGTATCAATATCTTTTGTGATAATTCTATGGGTTGGGAAAATTATTAAATTGTCATCTTCAGAATTTGTAAAATAGCTCATAACATATTGTGCTTCAGGATCAGTCGATTCTTTTGAATAGTTCATGGCTGTTTCATATCTGTGGTGGCCGTCTGCAATTAATAATGTTTTATTTTCCAAAGTTCTTTCAATTAAATTAATGTCTTTTTCATCTTCAATTAAATAAACAATGTTTTGAACGCCGTTATCATCTTTAACATCAATAAACGGTGTTTTGTTGTTTATATATTTTGGTGCAATTAAATTTTCAATTGTCATAGATGGGTCTTGATATACCATAAAAATTTGCGATAAATTGGCATTAACCGCCCTTGTTAATTTAAGCCTGTCTTCTTTTGGGCCGCCCATTGTATATTCGTGGGGAAGAATTTTTTTAGATTCAAAACTTTCAATTTTATTTCTTGCAATAAAACCTTTTCTTTCAACTATTCTTCCCGAATCTGTTGTATATTTTTGAATTATATATAAAATAACAGGTTTTTTTGTTCTTATTAAAACACCTTCTTTTAACCATTCATCATAGGTTTTTTTAGCGTCAGAGTACCTGTTTTCGCCTTTGGTTAAAATTAACCTTACAATATTATACGGGTCTCTTTCATATAATCTGTCGCAATAATCAGATGTTATAACATCATACGGCGGTGCTATAACTTTATTAATATCAACAACTTCTTGGTTATATACAATTGCATTTAAAGGCCTTATTTCAACCATTGTTTTCTCCTTTATAAAAATCCTTTTTATTTCTTGATTTTAGTTTAAAGAAGGGGTGTTGTAAATAAATATTAAATTTTATAAATTAACGGCAATTTTTATAATCAAAAATACTTTATTTTATTGTGGAAGTTTTAAGAAGGCATTTTAGATGGGTGTAGTTACATCAGTATTATTTGCGGGAAGAAACGGCTATAAATGTGTTAATCAACATGAAGGCACTCGTGGTGCCGTTGCACTTTGCCAATCCGTAAGTTCACTGGATGGAATTTCAAGCTCAACTTCTTCATTATTTTCGGGCTTAACAAAAAGCGCAGGCGGCATTTTGCAAGGCGCAGATGATGCTGTTGAAAATTTATTCAAAAATGTAGGCGGCGAAGCAGGCGAAAAAGCTTTAGAAAAAATAACAACATCAACGGGCGCTTCAACAAAAATAGGGGCATTGGCGCAAAAAGCAGTTAACCCCTTATTATGTGTTGCGGCAGGCGTTAGGGTTTTAAATGATGACGATCAATATGCAGCTTTAATTGAAGAAACATCTGCAATGGCAACAATGTTTGGTGCAGAATCCGTTATGAAATATGCAAGAAGCGCACTTACAAATTCATCTCAGGCAACAACAGGGTTGGCCGGTAAAACCGCTAATCTTTTATCAAAATCATCAACTATTAAGAGTTTGGCAGAAAAAGCATCCAATTGGTACACAAAATTAGGTTCAAGCACAAACGGAAGCGCAAAACAAATGCTGGTTAAAATCGGGCTGGATGTTTTATTTGTGGGCGGCTCAATTCTTGGGTATAACATAGGCAAAAAAATAGGCGAAGTATTTTCTAACAGAGAAAACAAAGAAACAAAAGAAGCATAAATTCCAACATACTATTTCCGGACGATAACAACCCTGATTCTATAAATTAGTTTCAGGGTTGTTATTTTAAATTTTATTAAAATTAATTTAAAAAACAGCAAAAGTTTCCGTTTTCATGGTTTGTATATTCGAGAAGTTTAAGAGAAAAACATTGAGAGATTGAGATGAGCCTTATCACATCCGTTCAGACAAGTGCATATAACGCTGTCGCTCCGAAGGTGCGCAATGTTTATCGCCGCAATTTTAATAAAACGGAATTCAAGGGTTCAAATAATTCAAAAAGAACGGAAAAACAAAAAAAAGATTTTCCATGGGGAAAAGTTGTATTAGGGGTTTTAATTACTGCAGCCATTGTTGAAGGGGTTTTAAGGTTCGACCCCATAAAAAGGCAGAATATGAGGAAATATAAAGAAATTTTCACAGACCCTGACAGAAACAAAAGAAACTTTTTGATGATTTCTGCAAGAGATGAGGTAATTATAACGGAAGTTGCAGACGGAAACGAAAATGCAAGAAAGCTTTTTAGTACGCTTCAATGTGACGGTGAAGGAATTTTAGAATATATGCAGGCCGAAAGAAAGGTTGAGAGAACAAAACAAAATTTTATTACAGGCCGCTATGAAACATTAAGAAAGAAAAAAACAACGGTTGCGCAAGAGCAGGAAAAATTCTTTGCACATTTAAGAAGGCTTAAAGAAAAATCTATTGCGCTTTATGAAAAACACATTAAACCCATTATTAAATATTAAAGAATAAAAGCAAGAATCATTAAAAGAAAGCTTGCAGCTTGAATTCCTGTTGAGGCAAATTTTTGGAATTTGTTGCCGTCATAGTATTTTGCGGTTTTTCCGGCTGTTGCTGCCGCTTGAATTCTTGAAATTCTTGTTTGAATGTCGTCATCTCTAAAATCTCTTTGGAAAATTTTATTCTCTAACCTTACAAGTCTTAAAGGGACAGGTTCTTGAGAAAAATCGGATGAAAAAATTGCATTTTCAAGCGCTGTTAATTGAAATTTTATTTCATCGTCATACATTTGCCTGTTTGCTTGGTAGCCGCCATAACTGCTTCTTGGAACGGTATTTACAGAGGAACTGTCTGCAACCGAATTTATTGCGTGGCGTTTCAGATTATCTGTTCTTATGGAAAGGTCGCCTTCTTGTTTTGCGCCAAAAACTTTCTTTTCAAGCCTTTCAAGTCTTGTATTTATATTATCCGTTTTATATACGCTTCCTAAAAGTTGATTTTCCAACATATCTATTTGCGGATATTCAACATTCGGGCCTGCTTTTTCGCCAACATATAAATCTGATAAGGAACTTTTTGCTTCCTGAAGTGTTTCAATACCTAAGGTTTTTGTTAATTTATCAATTCTTTTTTGAATATCGGTTGTTGTTTCGGCTTTTCCGAAAATTTGCTTTTCAAGCCTTTGGGTTCTTTCTAAATCAGATTCATTGTCATATGAAAAGCCCCAAACCTCGTTTTCAATTCTTGTTAATTGTTCTTGAATTGCACTAAGTGCAAAAGAACTGCTTGAACCGTTTAAAAAAAGAATAGTGGCAATAAAAAATATTATTAAAATTTTTTTATATTGTTTGAACATAAAAACATTATAGCAAACAAAAGCCTTAAAAATATAGCAAAAATTCCTAAAATATTTTATTGGACTTTGGGCTTATATATTTTTAATTTTTTTTATTTTGGAATAATTAAATATTTTTTAAAATAATAAAAAAGTGAAGGTAACCTTCACTGTAAAAAGCTAATACATAAAAAATGTAATTTGATATGAAGTTATTTGTGGCTTGATTGAATAATTTAATTGTAAGGTTTACCTAACAAATTGTCAAGCTCTTAAAATTTTATATTCGGATTTTGTTTACAAAAATTATTAAACGCTTTTATTCTTTTTTGAATGTTATCTGAAATTATATGTTCTATTTTGCAAGCCGTTTCTTCGGCTTCATTTGCCCCAACGCCCAAATTTTTAAGAAACAGGGAAAGTTCATTGTGCCTTGAAACAATTTCTTTTGCTTTTTTTATGCCAAGCTCGTTTATTAAAATATCGCCATATTTTTCATAATTAATATAGCCTTTTTCTGCAAGCTTGTTTAGGGCTTCCGTTACAGAAGCTCTTGAAACATTTAATTGCCTTGAAATATCAACCGCTTTAACTTTTTTATTTTCTTTTATTTTTTTATATATAATTTCAAGATAATCTTCAAGGCTTTGTGACAGTTTTTTTTCCATTTGGTTTTCTTTATTTTCCTTGGTTTATCGGCGGTATTTCTTTTTTAACATAAGCAACCGCTTTTATATGTTCAACATAAATTTGTTTTATATGAAGAAGCGCAATAAAAACATTAATTGAAGGAAAAGCGCCGTTATGTTTTCTTAATTCAACCGCTTGTTTTGCAGCTTCAATTGAAACCCCGGGGAGTTCCGCTAAAAGGTACCAAGGGGCAGAATTAACTTCTATAAAGGGCTTAATAATTTCACCCTTTGATTTTTTCTTTAGGGCAGAAAATATTCTTTTTTTTGCATTTTCAATTTGGTTTCTTTTGTGCATGGGAAGGCACATAATAAAAATAATTCCCAAAACAAGCATTGAGCCTGAAATGTAATAAAGACCCCTAAAAAGAAAATAAAACATTGTTATTATGTATATTGCAACAATTAAAGCGCGCATCAAACCACCTTTTATATAACTTTCTTATTTTAAACTTTTGAAATTAAAAAAGTCAAATTAAAATAAAAAAATCGCCCTTTTATAGGGCGATTTTAGTGAAAAAATTTATTTAACATAAAAATCGGCGTTCACATAAGCTCTTAATTTTGTTTTGCCCATTTCAACGGGAACTCCTGCCCCTTCTGCGGCAGCATCTGCCACAGCTTTTGAATTTAACATTCTAAAGTTGGCCGAATAATTTGAATTTGTTGAGCAGCTTGCATTAATTGATTTTATGCCGATAACCGTTGTATTCATTGAAGCTGCAATTTTACCCGCTCTTTCTTTTGCGCCTTTGGCTGCTTTTTGCATTAACAAGTTGCAGTTATCGTTTGTTTCTTCAAGAATAAATTCTAAACCGCTAACTGAATTTGCGCCGTTAGATAGTGCGGTTGAAATTATTTTGCCGGTTTTATTCGGGTCTTTAATTGCAATTTGAAGAGTATTAACCGCAATGTAACCTGTTAATTTTTTGCCGTCTTTATAGCTGTATTCGGGGTTAAAATAATATGAAGTTGTTTTTATGGTTTCGTTTTTGGTTGTATCAATTAAAGCTTTAACGGCATTAATCACTTTTTCGCTTTGTTGTTTGTTTAAATTTGCCGTTATTTCAGGGTCTTTATCTCTTGTTTCAATTGCAAAAGAAAGCTTAACCAATGTCGGGTTGTAATCTTCAGTTGCTTCAACATTTACTGAAATATAGCCTTGTTCTTGTTTAATTTCAGCATAAGCTGCCGTTGTTAAAACAAAAATAAAAGCAAACAAAGCCAACAATTTTTTCATAAAAAACCTCTTTCTTACTTTATAATTTCCATAAATTCTTCTTCAGATAAAATAGGAATGTTTAAATTTTTTGCCTTGTCTATTTTAGACCCCGGGTTTGCGCCTGCTATAACATAAGTTGTGTTTTTGCTGACAGAATTTGGAGTTTTTGCCCCTAAAGATTTTAAAATGCTTTGAGCTTCATCTCTTGAATAATTTTCTAAAGTTCCAGTTATTACAAAAGATTGCCCCTTTAATTTTAAATTTTCGCTTATTGTATAAGGGTTATCTAAAATAATTCCTGCATCTAATGCTCTTTTTATTGTTTTTAAATTTTCTTCATTATGAAAGAAATTGTAGATATTATTTGCCATTTTTTCGCCAATTCCTTCAAGGGAATTAATTTCATCTAATGTGGCATTTTTAATGTCATCTATAGATTTAAAACTTTTTGCCAAAATATCTGCACTTTCTTTTCCGACAAGCCTTATTCCGATTGCATTTATAAACCTTGAAAGTGTTGTTTTTTTGCTTTCGTTTAATGCATTTAGCAAATTATTTGCAGATTTTTCTTTAATTAAATCCAGTTCCAAAAAATCTTCATAAGTTAGATAATAAAGGTCTGAATAATCTTTAACTTTGCCTAAATCCACCAACTGTTCAATAATGCTTTCGCCAAAGCCGTCTATATCCATTGCATATTTTGAAACAAAATATTCAATTCTTCCCTTTATTTGAGCAGGGCAAGAATTATTGTTCGGGCAATATTTTGCAACTTCGCCCTCAACATCAATTAATTTTTCATTGCAATAAGGGCAATTTTCAGGCATAATAAAAGGTTTGGAATTATTTGTTTTTTCCGTTCTTATAACCTTTGGAATAATTTCGGCCGCTTTTTTAATTAAGGCTCTATCGTTTATTTTAATATCAAGCCTTTTTATTTCATCAAAATTATAAAGGCTTGCCCTTGAAACCACGCTTCCTGCCAAATTAACGGGTTCTAATATTGCAACAGGGGTTGCCATGCCCGTTCTTCCTATTTGAACTTTTATATCGTTTAAATTTGTCCAAACGGCTTCAGGGGGGAATTTATATGCTGTTGCCCACTTTGGAACACGGGAAGTAAAGCCAAGTTCATTTTGAAGCTGCAAACTGTCCACCTTTATAACAACGCCATCTGTTGCATAATTAAGGGTTTTTCTTTTTTCATCCAATTTATTTATAATTTTAATTGCTTCATCAATACCATTTGCAATTTCAACCTTGTTTGTTCTGAACCCTAATTTTTTAAGATAGCTCATGGTTTCAAAATGGCTTTTAAATTCACCGTTTATAATTCCTGTATAAACAAAAATGGATAAATCTCTTTGAGCGGTAATTTTAGGGTCTAATTGTCGAACAGTTCCTGCAGCTGCATTTCTTGGGTTTGCAAAAGTTTTTTGCCCAAGTTCAATTTGTTTTTCATTTAATTTTTCAAATGAAGTTATCGGCATATAAATTTCACCCCTAACTTCAATATCAACGGGTTCAAAAAGCTTTAAGGGAATTGCTTTTATGGTTTTTAAGTTGTTTGTAATGTCTTCCCCCGTTACACCATCGCCCCTTGTTAAGCCTTGAACAAAAACCCCTTTTTTATAAGTCAAAGCAATTGCAAGCCCGTCTATTTTAAGTTCAACTGCCAGTCTTATATCTTTTGGTTTAGTATCAAATAAGCTCATCTGCCCCAAGTTTTCAGGGCTTGCTTCTTTTAAAACTCTTTCATACCATTTTTTTAATTCTTCAGGGCTGTTTGAATTTTCAAGGGAATATAACCTTGTTTTGTGCTTAACTTGGTTAAATTTTTCGCTAATGCCCCCCACCCTTTGGGTTGGAGAATCGGGTGTAATTAATTCAGGGTTCTCGCTTTCTAATTTTTCCAATTCATGGAATAAATTGTCATATTCATAATCTTCAAGTTTAGGCTCATCAAGGACATAATAAAGATATGAATTTAATTCAATTTCCTTGCGTAATTTTTCTATTTTTTCTTGTACATCCATAGGAATTATTTTATTATAAAAATATGAATTTATGGAAATTATTAAACACAAATAACAAAAGAACTTTGTTCACAACGCCCACGCACTCTCAAAAAGCACCTTTTTTGAAAGAATTAAACGAATTTTACAAAAGAGATTTATCTGAAATTGAAGGGCTTGATAATTTATCTGACCCAAAAGGGGTTATAAAACAAGCACAATATAGGGCAAGCGAAATTTACGGAACAGAAAAAACCTTATTTATAACTCAAGGTTCAACAACTGCAATTTTAGCCATAATGAAGGCAATAATTCGCCCAATGGATAAAATTTTGGTTGCAAGAAATTGCCACAAGGCGGTTATTAATGGTGCTACAGTCTGCAATGCAGATATTAGCTGGATTATGCCCGATATTAAAAATGAAACTTCAAATAATTTTGGAATTTATGGTGCAATTAACCCAAAAGACCTTGAAAACCAGCTTAAATTAAATGATTATAAAGCATTCATTTTAACAAGCCCTACATACGAAGGAATTAATTCAGACATTGAAGCAATTTCTAAAATTTGCAAACAATATAATACATATTTAATAGTGGATGAAGCCCATGGAAGCTTATATAATTTCTCATCAAGCTTTCCAAAAACTGCAATTCAGCAAGGGGCAGATTTTTCGGTTAATTCGCTCCATAAAAATGCAGGCGCTCTTAATCAATGCGCCCTGTTGCACGTTTCAAAAGATGTTAAAAATTTTGATTTTGATATTATTCAAAAAACGGTTAATTTATTCCACACAACAAGCCCAAGCTACCCCCTTATAGCTAACATTGAAGAAACAATAAACTTTTTATCTTCAAAAGAAGGCTTAAAAACAATAGATGAGCTTGTTTTAAACATTTTAAGCTTTAAAAAATATTTTTTAAATACGGGCTATGAATTCTTAGAAGGTGAAAACCACGATATAACAAAGCTTTTTATTAAATTAAAAGGTTTAGAGGGAAATAAACTTTCAAATATTCTATCTGAAAAATTTAATATTGAAGATGAATTGAATAATGATTTTGGTTCTTTGTTTTTAACGGGTATCGGAACAGAAAAAAGCAAGCTTGATAAATTAAGAATTGCATTATTAAAAATTCTTGATATGAAGCTTGAATTAAATGATGAACCAATTGCAGATTTTCAGCCCATGCCTTTAGTGAAGGTGCAACCTTGTGCTGCTTTATATGCTCCATATACTTATATAAACAAAGAAGATTCTGAGCTTCAAATTAGTGCAGATTCTATTATTCCATACCCCCCGGGGTTTGGCGTTTTATATAGTGGCGAATGCATTCAAGAATGGCATATGAAATATTTGGAAGATAATGTAAGAGTTATAAAATTATGAACAAAAAAAGAGCAATAATTGTTGTAATAGATTCTATGGGAATAGGCGCCATGCCGGATAGCCTTGAATTTGGCGACGATAGCACAGTTAACACCTTGTGTAATTTAGCAAAAGCAAGTGGTGGGCTTAATGTTCCAAACTTTGAAAAAATGGGCTTAGGAAATATTAAAAATATAGAAGGTGTTAAAAAAACAAATTCCCCAATAGCAGAATATGGCATTATGAAAGCAAAATCAAAAGGAAAAGACACAACAACGGGCCACTGGGAAATTGCAGGGCTTGTTTTAGATAACCCCTTTAAAACATACATTAATTTTCCTGATGAATTAATTGAAAAATTTATTCAAAAAACAAATTGCGGCGGCATTTTAGGGAACTTGCCCGCTTCAGGCACAAAAATTATTGAAGAATTAAATGATAAACACCATAAAACAAAGTTTCCTATTATCTATACTTCAGCAGACAGTGTTTTTCAAATTGCAGTTGATATAGATATAATTCCAATTGAAACATTATATGAATGGTGCAAAATTGCAAGGGAACTTTTGGATGACGGCTATGGCATATCAAGGGTTATTGCAAGGCCTTATAAAATAATAGACGGCAAGCCCACAAGAATTGGTTCATTGCGCCATGATTATTCCGTTGCGCCCCCAAAAGATACTTTGCTTGATGAAATTGTTAAAAATAACGGAAAAGTTTATGCAATAGGAAAAATTAAAGATATTTTTACAGGCAAAGGAATATCTGAAAGCAAACCGACAGGCGGCAACACCGAAGGTTTAATTGCTACATTGGATGCAATTCAAAATAAAAAAGATTTTTCTTTAATTTTTACAAATTTGGTTGATACAGATATGCTATATGGCCATAGGCGTGATTATTCAGGCTATAAAAAAGCAATTGAAGAAGTTGATTCTTATCTTCCAAAATTTATTCAAAATATGAATGAAGATGACCTTTTAATTATAACCGCAGACCATGGCTGCGACCCTACATATAAAGGGTCAGACCATACAAGAGAAATGGTTCCCGTTATAATTTATGGGGAAAATAAAGGCGATATCGGAACAAAAGAAAGCTTTACATACGTTTCGGAAAGAATAAAACAGTGGCTTAATTTATAAAAATGGTTTCGATTTCTTAATAAAAGGCTTGTTTTTTATTGCATTTCTTGTCATGCCCCAAAAGTTTATTGTATGATGAACTTGTTGGAAGAAGAATTATAATTTATAGGGGATAGACAATGAAAAAAGTTTTTAGTTTGTTTTCTAAACTATTTTTGTTTTTAGCGCTTATTTTCACCCCAAAGGCTTTTGCTGCGCAAATTTCAGATGTTGCGGCAGATTTTTGGGCAAGTGCTGAAATTAACCAAATGGTTGATGAAGGAATTATGAGCCTTGATGCAAACGGCAATTTTAACCCGTTAGGGTCTGTTGAAAGGGCAGATTTTACCTCAATGTTAATTAAGGTTTTAAACCAAAGCGGCCTTGAAATTTACATTGAAAACCCGTTTGAAGATGTTGATACTACAACGGAACATTATGACGATATTATGCGCTCTGAACAAATAGGGCTTGTTTACGGATATCCGGACGGCACATTTAAACCTAAAAATGATGTTAATAAAGCAGAAGTTACATCTGCCGTGAGCCATATTACAAAAGATACAATTTATGATTTATCTATTTTAGATGAATTTGTAGATACGGATAAAATTCCCGATTGGGCAAAATTGGCTTATGCAAAAACGGTTAAATATAATTTATTTGTAAACTACCCCGACAGACAAAAGTTTGAACCCGATAGGGACATTACAAGAGCAGAAACGGCAGTTTTGCTTGCAAAATTGAAAAATGCAATTTCAAATGTAAAAGAAGATTATAATGCAAACGAAGTTGAAAAATCTTTATCTGTTGAACATTTATCAATTCACAAAAATGCAGAAGCAAACACTGTTACTATTACAAATTTAAGAAAAATTGTTGCGGAAGGAAACATTTTAAAAGTTTCTTTTGTTGAAAAATTTAAAGCTAAAAACGCAAATATTGGCGACAATGTTGAATTCACGGTTGCAAAAGATGTTGTAACGGATGAAGGCACGCTTGTTATTCCACAGGGTGCAAAGTTCCATGCAACAATTGAAAACCTTGTTCAGCCAAAAAGAATGAATAAATCGGGCGCAGTTAAATTTTTATTCAACAGGTTAGAAATGCCAAACGGTGTTAGTTCCGATATGAATGCAACCGTTTATAATAAGCATGAAGGCTATTTGACGGCATCTTCCAAAGGCAAACTTGCAGCTTATACGGTAGGCGGCTTGGTAGTTGGTGCAGGTGTAGGTTCTGCTATCGGCTTTCCTGCTGATGAAGTTGGAACAGCTTATGCAATCGGGCTTCCTGTTGGTGCTGTTGCAGGCTTTTTCACGGGGCTTTTTACAAAAGGCTCAACGTATAAAGCAAACAAAGGCGATGAATTATACATAAGGTTAAATCAAGACCTTTCAATTCAAGAAAATTTATAATTTAATTATGTATATTTTAAAAAGAGGCATGGAACAATGCCTCTTTTTTTATTTCTCAAAAGGGCTGCATTATAAATATGGCTTTTATTTGGTAAACATTTATTAATTTAGCTTCTTAACATTTGCAAAATATCTTTTTCCTTTATATAATCGATACTGTTAGTATTATTTATAATTTTAATGAGGTAAAAATGAGCACATTAGAAAGAGTTAAAAAAGTTGTTGTTGATCAGTTAAGTGTTGATGAAGCACTCGTTACGCCTGAAGCAAGCTTCACAGCTGACCTTGGCGCTGATTCTTTAGATACAGTTGAATTAGTTATGGCTTTTGAAGAAGAATTCGGTTGCGAAATTCCTGATGAAGAAGCTGAAAAAATTGCAACTGTTCAAGACGCAGTTACATATATTGATGCACACCTTTCATAGTTTTAACTATTAAATAGTTTTATATGCGGAAAGTTAACGCAACGCTGCAATTAAATGCAGCTTGCGTTGATTGAAGCGATATGTCTGCTTCAATCATTTTTGTTAAAACTTTTTGCAAATTAAATGCATTTTAAGGAATAGAGAATGAATAAAAGAAGAGCAGTAATTACAGGTATTGGTATAATTTCACCCTTCGGAATGGGTGTTGACAAGTTTTGGAATAGCTTGATTGAAGGAAAATCGGGAATTTCAACAATTGAAAATATTTCTCCTGAAGGCCATTCGGTTCACGTTGCAGGGGAAATCAAAAAATTTGAAGAAGAAATTTCAGACCTTGACCCCAAAGAAGCAAGAAGAATGGATCGCTACACTCAGTTTGCAATGATGGCTGCTGAAGAAGCAATGAACGATTCCAAGCTTGATGTTGAAAAACTTGACCCATACAGATTTGGTGTTATTGTCGGTTCTGCTGCAGGCGGTTTCGGCACATTTGAAAAACAACACCTTGTAATTATAGACAGAGGCCCTTCAAAATGTTCACCTTTTACTGTTCCTATGATTATTGCCGATATGGGCGCAGGCAGAATTTCAATGAAATATGGCGCAAAAGGCGTTAATAAAGCGATTGTAACAGCTTGTGCAACTTCAGCTCATTGTATTGGCGATTCGCTTAGAACAATTCAATACGGTGAAGCCGATGTTATTATCGCAGGCGGTGCAGAAGCAGTTATCACAAGACTTGGTATCGGTGCATTCACATCTGCAAGAACCTTATCAAAAAGAAATGATGAACCGACAAAGGCATCTCGCCCGTATGACGTTGACCGTGACGGTTTTGTTATGGCAGAAGGCGCTGCTATTGTTATTGTTGAAGAATTAGAACATGCTAAAAAACGTGGTGCTAAAATTTACGCTGAAATTGTGGGCTATGGCCAAACAGGCGATGCTTACGACATTGTAGCACCTGATCCTACAGGCCAAGGCGCTGCAAAAGCAATGGAATTTGCAGTTAAAGATGCAGGCTTAAAACCAAGTGATGTTCAATATATTAATTCTCACGGTACATCAACAGGCCTTGGCGATATAGCTGAATCAAAAGCAATTGCGCAAGTTTTTGGCGACCTTACTACAAACAAAGATTTAAAAGTTTCATCAACAAAATCTATGCACGGGCATATGCTTGGCGCAACCGGGGCTGCTGAATCAATTGTTTGCGTTAAAGTTATAAATGAAGGTATAATTCCGCCTACAATCAACTTAGAACATCAAGATGAACATGTTGCCAATTTGAACTACGTTCCAAATAAAGCAATTAAAATGGATGTTGATTGCGCCCTATCTAATTCATTTGGTTTTGGCGGCCACAATGCTTCATTAATTTTCAAAAAATACAAAGATTAATGGCATTTGACAGGGGATTTTATCCATATTAATATTAAATAAGATTTTTTGTGTTCGCAGTATTTTCGAACAATTGAACAATAAAAATTAAATAAAATAGTTAAATTTGTCGGAGATGGCACTGTGCCGCAGAAAAATGCGAACCATTGAGCATTTTTCGAGAGGGTTGACCTTGAGTCAACTCCGCCACGAAGACAAAACAATTGAACAATAAAAATTAAATAAAATAGTTAAATTTGTCGGAGTGGCGGAATGGTAGACGCGCACGTTTGAGGGGCGTGTGGAGAAATCTGTACGGGTTCAAGTCCCGTCTTCGACAAATTTTTTATTGCTTTTTAAACCTGAATGTTTCGGGACTTGAACGAAATTCACAAGCCTGCCGTTTGCAACTAACGTTGCAAAGTTCCCGTCTTCGACACCATAAAAAGACTCCTTACGGAGTCTTTTTTAATGCAAGTAGATTGTATTGGGGGACGCAGAACCCCACAAGGCGAAGCCTTGTCAGGTTCAAGCGGGAGCGGAGTGCTTTTGTTTGATGTGATGAAATTACAGAAAACAAAACACGGAATTGCCGTTAAATGCGAGCGACCAAGACAGTCCCGCCTACGACACCATAAAAAAGAGAGTAACTTTTGTTACTCTCTTTTTTATTTATTAAATACAAAAATTGCATATTGTAAGTTTCTATCCTTTTTCTATTACAAATCCTTGATATTCTATTTCTTGATATATTTTTTTGTAGTGATTAAAAACAGCTTGCGGACCAAACCAACCTGAATAAATAACTTTTCTTGAAACTATTTCTACATCCTTGCCTTTTTGTTTTAATTGGCAAGAAAACATAGCTTTAGGATATTTTTTATCTTTAGACCAGCCTACCATACCCAAAAAAGTTGTTCCATTAT
>DVKW01000090.1 GCA_018715855.1 Candidatus Galligastranaerophilus intestinigallinarum | reverse complement strand
GAAAAAATAAAACCCGATATCATTTATTCTTGCGGCCCTTCAATCGTTTTAAAAATGGTAACGGAATTTGGAATTAAAAACAACATTAAAACCCAAATTGCAATGGAAAAAGTTATGGCATGCGGAATTGGCGTTTGCAGAGGGTGCATTATTGAGCTTAAAAACGGCAAAAATGCTTCCGTTTGTAAGGATGGGCCGGTTTTTTTAGGGGATGAAATAAAATGGTAGATTTATCGGTTAATTTAAACGGTTTTAAACTTCAAAACCCCATAATGACAGCTTCTGGCACCTATGGCTATTGTGATGAATACGATGATTTTATTGATGTTTCAAAATTGGGCGCAATTGTAACAAAAGCAATTTCAATTGAACCCAAAAAGGGGAACTCAGGCGAAAGGTTATTTGAAACCTATGGCGGCATGATAAATAGAATTGGTTTAGAAAACCTTGGCATAGAAGAATTTATTTCAAAAAAACTCCCCATTTTAAAAGAAAAAAATATAAATTATGTTATGAACCTTGCAGGGTCTACAGTTGAAGATTATATTAAAGCTGCAGAAATTGCCCAAAATGCAGAAATTAAGGCAATTGAAGTTAATGTGTCTTGCCCCAATGTTAAACAAGGCTGCCTTGAATTTGGCACAAACCCAAACAGTTTGGGGAATTTAACATCTGCAATCAGAAAAATTTATAAAGGCTTTTTAATTATAAAATTAACCCCGAATGTTTCAGATATTGAAAGTTTAGCTAAAAGCGCAGAAGATAACGGCGCAGATTGCATTAGCGCAATTAACACTCTAAAAGGGCTTGGCGTTAAAGTTGAAATTACCCCTGACAAAAAAATTAAAAAAATGTTTGTTCAAGGGGGGTTATCGGGAAGGTGCATTAAACCGGTTGCGCTTTCAATGGTAAAAAGAATAAAAGCCTCTGTTAAAATTCCAATAATTGGAATTGGTGGAATTGCAAATATTGATGATGTTTTAGAATTTTTAACAGTTGGGGCAGATGCCATTCAAATAGGAACTGAAAATTTTTGCCACCCCGATATAACAATAAAATTAATTAATGAGCTTACAAAAATTATTGAAAGCTTAAATTTAGAAAGTTTAGATGAATTAAAAAGGAAACTGAGAGATGAATGATACAAAAGTTGATGTTAAAGAACTTTTAATGAAAGCAGACGGGCTTTTAAAAGGGCATTTTTGCTTAACTTCAGGCCTTCATAGCGACACGTATTTTCAATGCGCAAAGTTATATCAATACCCTGAAATTGTTGAAATTATAGGTAAAGAGCTTGCAAAAAAACTTGAAAATATTGAATACGACACAATTATAGCCCCTGCAATAGGCGCTATTATTTTTGGCTATGAAGTTGCAAAACAAGCTAAAAAAAGAAATCTTTTTGTTGAAAGAAAAGATGATGTAATGCAATTAAGAAGGGGTTACACCCTTAAAAAAGGCGAAAGAGTTGTTATTATTGAAGATGTTATTACAACTGCAAGAACCATTTTTGAAACAATTGATGCAATTAAAGAATATGACGTTGAAATTAAAGGCGTTGGCTGCATTGTAGATAGAACCCAAGGCAAATTGGATGACAAATTAAAA
This sequence comes from Candidatus Galligastranaerophilus intestinigallinarum, assembly GCA_018715855.1. GTDB lineage: Bacteria > Cyanobacteriota > Vampirovibrionia > Gastranaerophilales > Gastranaerophilaceae > Galligastranaerophilus_A > Galligastranaerophilus_A intestinigallinarum. The sequence continues at coordinate 4,506 of DVKW01000090.1, read as the reverse complement.
ATTAATTCACTTTTAAAAATAGACCCTGTTGTTTATGACCCAAATGATTGCCCATTGTGCAAACAAGGGTTAGAGCTTGTAAAACCGGGGTCTAGGAAAGGAAAATAAATGCGCCATTTAGATACAATTGAAAACCTCACAACAGTTGAAATAGAAGAACTAATTGATTCTGCTTCAAGCTTTAAAAGCGGAAAATATGCAAACTATTCAACCAAACATATTGCCTTAATGTTTTTTGAAAATTCAACAAGAACAAGGTTTTCTTTTGAATGCGCAATAAACAGATTAGGCGCTCATCCATATATTTTTGATATTTCAAAATCATCAAGTAAAAAGGGCGAAACAATTAAAGATACAATAAACAATTTGTGCGCAATCGGCATAAATACATTCATTATAAGAACAAGAGAAGAAAATTTAATTAACGAATTAAAGCAAATTGATTTTTATAAGCCCGTTCATTTTATAAACGCAGGCGAAGGAAAATCTTCTCACCCAACACAAGCCCTGCTTGATTATTTTACAATGTTAGAAAAAATTAAAACCGTAAAAAATAAAAAAGTTGTTATTATAGGCGATATCAAACATTCAAGGGTTGCAAAATCAAACATTGCGCTTTTAAAAAAATTCGGCGCAAATGTAATAACAACAGCGCCTGAATATTTTAGAGAAGATATTAATGGCGCCATTTTTGAACCCGATTTAAAAAAAGCGCTTGATGGTGCAGATGTTGTTATGGCGCTAAGAATTCAAAACGAAAGGTTAGAAGAAGCCATTAGCAAGGAAGATTTTATTAAAAATTATTCATTGAATATGGAAAATTTCCCGAAAAATGCAATTTTAATGCACCCCGGGCCTGTTAACCGTGATATTGAAATAAGTTCCGAATTATTAGATTCAAAAACAGGCGAAACCATTTTAAATCAGGCAGAAAACGGGGTTTATATAAGAATGGCGGTTATTGATAAAATTTTAAAGGGGCAATTAAGATGATTAAAAAAATTCCCTCTTTAATAGATACTCATATTCATTTAAGAGAACCCGGTTTTACAAACAAAGAAACAATTGAAACAGGGCTAAAGGCTGCAATTAAAGGCGGCTTTGGGGCAGTTTTAGCAATGCCGAATACAAACCCCGTAAATGATGATGTTGAAGTTACAAAATTTATTTTAAAAAAAGCGCTTCCGTTTAAAAACGAAATAGACCTTTATCCTGTTTCTGCAATAACCTATGGTTTAAATGAAAACGCCGAACTTGTTAATTTTTCAGAGATGAAAAAAGCAGGCTGTATTGCCTTTTCAAATGATGGCTTGCCTGTTCAAAACAAAGAAAAATTTAAAGCGGCGCTAATGAAGGGGGAATTAATTTTATCTCACCTGGAAGATGAAACAAACGAAGCCATAAGCCAAATTGAAACATATAGAGAAGTTTTAAATTTAAGCAAAAAAGGCGAGTGCCCAATTCCAAAACTTCATTTTTGCCATATTTCAAAAAAATCTACAATTGAAGTTATTAAAAAAGCAAAAGATGAAGGCTTAAAAATAACTGCAGAAACTGCCCCACATTATTTTACATTAACAAATAAAGACATTGATAAAACAGGCAGATTTAAAATGAACCCGCCTTTAGGCAATATTGAAGACAAAAAAGCCGTTATAGAAGCGGTTAAAAATGGCGTTATAGATATTATTGCAACAGACCATGCGCCGCACACAAAAGAAGAAAAATTAAAACCTTATAATGAAGCACCAAATGGCATAGTTGGCTTAGAAACGGCATTTTCATTAAGTTATATGCAATTTGGGCTTGATTTAACCTTAGAAAAAATGGTTTATGCGCCATCAAAACTTTTAGGAATAAAACCAAAAAAAGAAATTCAAGTTGACCTTGGTGCAATATACATTGTTCGAGGTAAAAACTTTGAATCTAAATGCAAAATAACACCGTATGAAGGTAAAATATTGAAGGGAAAAATTTTATGAACATTGATTCCAACATAAAAGAAAAAATTGTTTTAGCACTTGATGTTGAAAAATTAGAAGAAGCAAAAGAACTTGTTTCTGAACTTGCCCCATATACAGGTACTTTTAAAGTCGGCTTACAGCTTTTTATGGGTTATGGCTTAGAAGTTGTAAATTATATTTTATCTAAAAATGCCAATTTCTTTTTAGATGTTAAACTCCACGATATTCCAAATACTGTTAAAAAAGCGTCGGAAAATATTGTTCTAAATGGTGCAAACTTCTTTAATATCCACTGTACAGGCGGCTTAGAAATGATGAAGGCTGCAAGAGAAGGGGCAGACAGTATGGCAGAAAAAATGAACAAAAAGCCCCCTGTTATTTTAGGTGTAACAATGCTTACAAGCATTTCTCAAGAAGTTTTTGATAAACAATTTGAAATAAATAAAAATGTTTCAGATTTTGCAATTAAACTTGCACACTTAGCAAAAGAAGCAGGGCTTGATGGGGTTGTGGCATCACCTATGGAAGTTGAAGCAATTAAAAAAGAATTGGGGGCTGATTTTAAAGTTTTATGCCCCGGCATTCGCCCAAAATGGAGCTTAGTTGATGATCAAAAAAGAATAGCAACCCCATCAGCTACGATTAAAAGGGGCGCTGATTACATAGTTTTAGGGCGTGCGGTTACAAAAGCGGAAAATAAAATTGAAGCTATGGAAAAAATTTATGAAGAAATAAAGGAAGAATTATGCTTGCAACATTAATATTGGAAGATGGAACAGTTTATAAAGGCGAACAATTTGGCGCATTTGGCACAAAAATCGGCGAAATCGTTTTTAATACATCTATGACAGGGTATCAAGAAATTTTAACAGACCCGTCATACGCTAATCAAATAATTGTTATGACATATCCTGAAATTGGCAATTATGGCATAAACGAAGAAGATTTTGAATCAATTAGCCCAAGGTGCCTTGGCATGATTGTTAAAAACGCTTGTAAAAATGATTCACACTATAAATCTAAAGAAACAATTTCCAAATACCTTGAAAGAAACGGCATTATTGGAATTGAAGGAATAGACACAAGAAGTTTAACCATAAAAATAAGAGAAAAAGGGGTTATGAAATGTATGGTAACAACAGATGCCATATTTACAGAAGACGACATAACCCAAAGAATAGCAGCAATTTGCATTCATAAGGCAGATAAAGATGTTGTATTTAAAGTAACAACAAATGAACCATACATTGTAAACCCAAATGGCGAGATTGATTTAGCCTTAATTGATTACGGCACAAAACAAGGAATTGTAAATTCTTTAGCTGAAAGAGGTTGCAAGGTTACAGTATATCCTGCTGGAGTTGATTCTAAAACAATTTTAGAAAACGGCCACAAATGTTTGTTTTTATCAAACGGCCCCGGAGACCCTGCTGATTGCGAATTTGAAATAAAAACGGTTGAAGAATTAATAGGTAAAATTCCTATTTTTGGAATTTGCTTGGGCTACCAGCTTTTATCAATAGCTCTTGGTGCTAAAACCTATAAATTAAAATATGGCCACAGGGGCGGCAACCACCCCGTTATAAACCTTCAAACGGGAAAAGTTATGGTAACAAGCCAAAACCACGGCTATGCGGTAGATAGAAACACGCTATCAGGCATTATGCTTGAAACCTACAAAAATTTAGACGATGACACAATGGAAGGTTTTTCATCAGAAAGGTTAAAAATTTATGCGGTTCAATTCCACCCAGAAGCAAAACCGGGGCCAACGGATGCTTCCGTTATTTTTGATGAATGGGTTGGGCTTATGAAGGAATATCAAAAGCTTCCTGTTAGAAAAGCTGATGATATGATAAATGTTTAAAAAAAGGAATTTTGAGATATGGGAAAAATACAAGGGTTAAAAAAAGTTATGGTAATTGGCTCAGGCCCAATTGTAATTGGCCAAGCCGCCGAATTTGATTATGCAGGAGTGCAAGCTTGCAGAGCATTAAAAGAAGAAAACATAAAAGTTGTTCTTGTAAATTCAAACCCTGCAACAATTATGACAGATGAAAACATTGCAGATAAAGTTTATATAGAACCATTGGATATAAATATTTTAGAAGACATTATAAAAAAAGAGCGCCCCGATGGCTTAATTGCATCATTGGGCGGCCAAACGGGCTTAAACCTTGCAATGGAGCTTCATAGAGCAGGCATTTTAGAAAAATACAATTTAAAACTCTTAGGCACAAACATCGATTCCATCAATAAAGCGGAAGATAGAGAACTATTTAAAAACTTAATGAATGAAATAGGCGAACCTGTTCCTGAATCTGAAATAGTTTCTGATTATGAAGGTGCTAAAAAATTCGCTGAAAGAATAGGTTTTCCTATCATTATTCGCCCCGCTTTTACATTAGGGGGTTCTGGCGGCGGTATAGCCAAAAATGAAGCTGAATATGACCAATATGTGACAACAGGGCTTCAACAATCGCCTATAAATCAAATTCTTGTAGAAAAAAGCATTGCAGGCTTTAAAGAAGTTGAATCTGAA
>DVKW01000089.1 GCA_018715855.1 Candidatus Galligastranaerophilus intestinigallinarum | reverse complement strand
CCGGCACCCGGGCCTCTTCCCGCTTCATCCGTTCCTATTATAAAATTGTAGCCGCTATTAAAAAGGTTTCTGTTTGAATTTTTTTCAAATTCGTCAAATTCAAAAATCTGTTGGTTTTTCAAGTGTGAACTTTCCTATTTTACCATCTCTAAAATTTGTTAAAATAAACTGCGAACACCTTTGAATGTCAGGTTCATTGCCTTTTATAATCCAATTTCTTTTTTTTGCAATTGAATCAATTGAAAATTCATTTTCATCAATTTTATAATATTCCATAACTTCTTTTTTATAATCTTTTTCTAAAATTTTTAAAAGTTCAAATGCCACAAATTCATTATCATAGGCATTTTCAGAAATTGAATTAACCATTGCAAGCTTAATTGCTTTTGTTTGGTCATTTTGAACTGTCGGAATAATACCCGGGGTATCTAAAAGTTCTACCTGAGGGTGCACTCTTACCCATTGTTGGTTTCTTGTAACACCTGCTTTTGCGCCTGTTTTTGCCTTTGATTTTCCCGTCAATTTATTTATAACGCTTGATTTGCCCACATTTGGCATGCCAATAACCATAACCCTAATTGGTCTTGGTAACAACCCTCTTGCTTTTAATTTTTCAAAAACGGGTTTAGCTTCTTTTAAAATTTTATCCACAATAAAAGGCACATCTTTTCTGTCTTTGGTGGTTGTTAAAATGCAGGGGCAATTATATTTTCTTTCAATTTTCTCGCACCAAATTTTGTTTAATTTATCATCTGCAACATCAGATTTATTTAAAAGAACGATTTTTAATTTATTTCCCGTTAATTTTTCTGAGTTTTGATACCCTGATGAAATTGGAATTCTTGCATCCAAAATTTCAAGAACCAAATCTACCTGATTTAATTTTTCTTTTAATTGTCTTTCGGCTTTTGCAATGTGCCCCGGGTACCAATGGATGTGGTTATTCAAAGAAAAATCCTTTCTTTTAACTTAAAAAAGCGCCGTTTTAAAAATATAAAAGGGCGCTTTAAAAATAATTTCAAAAAAATGAAAATTAACGTTTTTCCATTTTTTCTCTGATTCTTGTAGCTTTACCGCTGCGTTCTCTTAAGTAGTAAAGTTTAGAACGTCTTACATCACCTTTTCTTAATACTTGAATTTTTTCAATTCTTGGTGAATAAATTGCAAATACACGTTCAACGCCAATGCCTTGGAAAACTTTTCTAACGGTAACGGTTTTATTAATGCCTGAACCGTGTTTTTTAATAACTGTTCCTTCAAAAGCTTGGATACGTTCTTTGTTGCCTTCAATAATTCTAACAAACACTTTAACGGTGTCGCCGGGGTTCATTTCGGGCATTTCTTTTTGTGTATATTCTTTTTCTAATTCAGTGATAACAGGATTCATTTTATACCTTCTTTACAATAATTCGTGACTTAAATTTTATAGCAATTCTAATGCTAACTTAAACATTTTTAATATTCAAGTGTTTTTTAACAAAATTAAATAATTTCATATATAATTTTTTCTATGAAAAAGGTTTTAAGCATTTTTGTTGTTATTTTGCTTTATTTGTTTGTTTTTATTTTTAGTGAAGATAAAACCGAATATAAAGTTAAAATAAACCTGCCAAAAGAAAAAGTTGAAGTTAAAATTCAAAAAAAGGCTAAAAAATTTAACACAACTAAAAACCAACAAAATAAGGCTTTTTTATACCCATCTGTTTTTGAAAAAGGAAATATTGTTTTATACCCGAATAACCCGAATGAATTTCCTTATCCTTCATTTGAACCTAAAGCAAAAGCTTGCAGGGTTTTAATAAATAAAATTAACAATGCCAAAAAATCAATAGATTTTGCAGTTTATGGAATTGATTCACAAGATGAATTAATTCTTGCCTTAAATAATGCCAAAAAAAGAGGGGTAATTGTCAGGGGCGTTTCAGATTCAAACGAATTTGGCGAAGTTACATATAAAGATATTTTAAAACTTAAAAATATCCCGATAACATTAGATAATTCCCGCTACATTATGCACAACAAATTTTTCATAATAGATGATACTTATTTATTAACAGGCACAATGAATATGACAAATACAGGCTGCGGGGGTTATAATTCAAATTTGGTTTTGGGCGTTCAAAATGAAACAATAATAAATGCATATAAACAAGAATTTGAGCAAATGTTCAAAGGAATTTTTAAGAAAAATAAAAAAGATTTTTCAACCCCTTTGGTTCAATTAAATAATGATATTCAAATAAAAGCTTCTTTTTCACCATCAGGTGATATTTATGAAAAAATAATGGCGCCTGCAATTAAAAATGCAAAGAAAAATATAAAAGTAAGCATTTTTGTTTTAACAAGAAACGATTTAAAAAAAGATTTAATCGAAGCGAAAAAAAGAGGAGTGGATGTTAAAGTTATAATGGATTCTTTATCGGCAAGAAATTATAAAAAACACCTTGATGAATTAAGACAAAACGGCATAAAAGTTAAAGCCGAAAATTGGGGCGGCAAAAACCATGAAAAAACAATTTCAATTGATGATGAAATTTTAATAACGGGAAGTGCCAATTTTTCATATAATGCGGTTTTAAGAAACGATGAAAATATTTTATTTATAAAAAATAAGGAAATTACTAAATTTTATAACGGATTTTTTGAAACTTTATATAGTTCAATAGATGATAAATATTTAACCAAAACACCCGCCTCGGAAGGTTTTGAATCTAAAGGTTCATGCTTTGATAAAATAGATAATGACTTTGACGGCAAAATTGATTATATGGATTCAGGCTGCAAAACTAAGCAATAATAAACCTTTACATAAGTTTGCACTTGCCATTTTTTTAAGATAAAATATTTATTGCTTATATGATTTTAATCAGGAATTTTGTATATGGAATTTTTTAGAAAAAACAGGCGCATTATTGTTGGGGTACTTGCAGTTGTTGTTGCCTTTTGGCTCTTGGGTGCTACTTTGTTAATTCCTATTTTGACCAGATAATTTTATGAATAAAACAATAAAAATATTTTTAATATCTTTATTAGCTTTGTTTTTTGCATTTGGAACATTTACTCCAAGTTTTGCCAATCAAGACAAGGTTCAGCAGATTGAGCAAAAAAGAAAACATGCAAAAAATGAAATTAAAAAATTAAGGCTGCTTGAAAGAATTGAAACAGGCAAACTTTATAACAACCAAAGAAAATTGGAAAAAACCGAAAACAGCTTAAACGATAATAAAATTCAATATGAAAAAGCAAAAACGGAACTTGACAGATTAAAAGAAGAATTAGACCGTGAGCTTTTAGAATACAATTTGTATCAAAAAGGAACGGCAAAAAGAATTGTTCAAATTTATAAATCAAAAAGGTCGGGGTATGTTGAATTTTTGATGTCATCAGGCGATTTGAACGACTTTTTGGATAGAATTTATTATGAAAACATCATAATGAATATTGATAAAAAGAATATGGCAAATGCAAGGGCAAGGGCTGCTTCTATCAGAAGCTTAAAACAAAAAATGGAAAAACAAAAAGCATATTTGGCTTCATCCATAAAAATAATGGACAGGCAGCAAAAAACCATTCAAAGCGCAATTGACAGAAACGAAAGAATGATTTATAAACTGCAAACCGACAGAGCTGCTTGGGAAAAATCCGAAAGAGAACTTGCAAGGCAATCGGAACAATTAAGCAGGTTTATTACAAAGACTGTTAAAAATGTTCCGTCAACTCAAGCCCCAAAAACATCAGGCGGTTTCTTAAGGCCTGTTTCAGGCAGAGTGACTTCCCCTTACGGCACAAGGGTTCACCCTATATTTAAAAGAACAATTAACCACACAGGCGTTGACCTTGGAATGCCCATGGGCGCTAAAGTTAAAGCGGCAAATTCGGGCAAGGTTATTTACGTTGGTTGGTATGGCGGATATGGCAAAGTTGTAATTATAGACCATGGCAGAGTAAACGGGGTTCCTGTTACAAGCTTGTATGCTCACCTTTCAAGCTATTCCGTTTCAAACGGGGTTTCTGTTTACAAAGGGCAAATAATAGGAAATGTCGGCACAACCGGTTATTCAACAGGGCCGCATTTGCATTTTGAAATAAGAGAAAACGGCAGGCCTGTAAACCCTGCAAAATATGCACCGATATAAAATGATGAAAATAAAAAACAAAATTTCATATTTTTTAATTTTAACCGCTATGGTTATGGGGTGCAATTTTGCCTGCGCAAACGAAGTTGTTAAATCCGAAGAAATAGTAAGCGAAACGCTTCAAAATATGATGGAAGATGACGACAGCAATAATTCCCCTTCTGTTTTTATGTACGGTAATCAGTCATTCAATAAAAGTGAAAGTTATAAATATGCGGTTGACCCAAATAGGCCTGAATTTGAAATCAAAAATTTGTCTGATTATCTGAAGGAAAAAAGAGCAAATAATGCTCAAACAACAGAAAATAAAAAAGATGACAAAGAAGGCATGCAAATTGATTGCACCGAAATGGAATATTTTGAAGAAAGAAACGAGCTTGAAGCAAGAGGCGATGTTGAAATCACAACTCCATCGGGCGTTAAAGTTACTGCAGATAAAGCAATTTATAACAAAGAAAACAACACAATTAAATTAATTAATAATGTTGAAATTAAAAGAGGCCCGACAACCGTTAACGGCGAATATATGCTGGTAGATTTAAACGAAGAAAACGCCATAATGGATGAGCCTGTTACAAGAACGGGAAATATCAGAATAAATGCAAAAGAAGGCTATGCTTATTCGGATAGAATTGAAAATTTATCAGGCAATGTTGAACTGAACCAAAGAGTTGAAATGAAACTTTACTCATCGGGCTTTACAAGCTATGGCAGAGCCATTAACGACTTAAATTTGGTTGATTTTGACCTTAAATCTTCAAGGTCAAAGCCATATAAAATAAGAACAAAAGAAATAGTAATACGCCCTGAACGTGACCATGATTCAATGCTAATGAAGGATGTTGACATTTACTATAACAAAAGAAAAATTTTAAACGCTCCTTCAATTGAAATTTTTACAGATAAAGAAATGACATATAAAGAAGTTAATTTCCCTGTAGAATTCGGTTCTCTGAAAGGTATGGGCATGTATTTCGGGCTTGGCTATACCTTTAAATTGCCAAAAACATATACATTTAGAGTAACGCCTTTATTGTCCTACGGCGATAATGAAATAGGTGCAGGCGGCATTTTAATGTTGAAATCTAATAAATTAAGGTTAGAAGGCGGCTGGGCATCTTCCACAAACAACCTTATTGTAGATGGTGAATATAAATTAACCGATAAATTAAGGTTCGATTTCGGGCGTCACGTATATAAAAGTGAATGGTTTAATGGCGGTACAAGAGCAGGTTATATAGGCGAACTTGCATATGATGATTCATACCTTGTAAAAGACCTTGGAAACTCAGTTTTCAGGCACAGAATTTCAGCAGGCTATGTGGCAGATTATAAAAGAGAACACCAAGAAGACGATATGAGAGATGGTTTCAGATATCGTTATATGGCAGAATTATCAAAAAGTTTAAAAACCTTCGGTTCAAAAGAACAAGATATGTATGTTAATATCAGCGCCCTTGCTCAAACAATGGCAACGGTTTATTCTGAAACAGGCGATACAATGGCGCTATTTAGGGTTGGCCCAAGCATAACATCAAGAGTAAAACGCTGGAATTCAAATATAACATATACCCTTGGCGGTGTTCATGGCCATTCGCCTTATGCGTTTGATGAATACAGATATGGCCGCCAAACAATTATGTTTGATGAAAGTTTAATTTTAAATAAGTATATATCAGTTGGCTACAGAGGAACTCTTTCACCTTTAAAAGATAACTATGACAAAGACATTTTAACAGAAAACAGATTTTATGCGGTTGTTGGCCCTGAAGATGTTAAAGTTGCATTTTCATATGATGCCGTTAGGCAGAATATGAACTTTAACTTCTTGTTTCTTTTAGGGTCAGATAACCTTGATTTAAGATATGAAAAATTAACCGTTCAAAACCCTGATAAATTGGGCAAAAGACAAGTAAAGCAATCAGATAAAGATTTATATAAAATAACTGTTCCTGAAAGTTTGTAATAATGGCATGGTTTTATTTGTTAATAGCTGCAATTTTTGAAGTGGGTTGGCCTTTTGGCTTAAAAATGGCAACTTTTGGCAATAATAAATTGATATGGATAATTTTTGCAATTGTTGCAATGACTTTAAGCGGAGTTTTCTTCTTTTTGGCACAAAAAACCATTCCCGTTGGCACAGCCTATGCTGTTTGGACAGGCATTGGCGCAAGCTGCACATTTCTTTTGGGCGTTATTATTTTCCATGATGCCTTTAGCTTAATGAGAGCTTTTGGAATTTTATTAATTATAGCAGGCGTAATTTTGCTAAAAATCGGGCATTAACGTAATTTTCCGAGAGGGAAGAACCGGGAACCGGTGAGAGTCAATAATTTTAAGCAATAAAAAATGCCGATGGCCGGACTCGAACCGGCACGTGGGGTGAACCACACCAGATTTTGAGTCTGGCACGTCTACCAATTTCATCACATCGGCAAAAGCTATTTAATTATCAAATTTATAAATCAATGCTAACAAAAACAAAAACTTCTGTCAAAAATAAATAAAAACCATAAAAAATGCCCCATAATGTTCATTATGTTGCATTCAAGTTCTATAACCTTATATTATCATTATTTTAACCTTTGTTCAAGACTTAAAATTTTATTATTTTTTATATTTTTCATTTCCTTTCATCCAA
>DVKW01000088.1 GCA_018715855.1 Candidatus Galligastranaerophilus intestinigallinarum | reverse complement strand
TTGGGTTTTTGGGTTGTCTGCATCGCAAAAATCAAGCCTTTGGGGGCGTTTTTTGTATCTTGCAACGTTTATGGCGTGATCAATTAATTCTTGAATGCCTTCATTTTTAAGAGCAGAAATTGGCACAACAGGAACCCCTAAAGCAGCCTCTAGCCCGTTTATATCAATGTTTCCTCCGGATTCTGTCACTTCATCCATCATATTTAGGGCAATTACCATAGGAATGTTCAGCTCAATTAATTGAAGTGTTAAATAAAGGTTTCTTTCAATGTTTGTTGCATCAACTATATTTATAATTCCGTTTGGTTTTTCATCTAAAATAAAGTTTCTTGTAACAATTTCTTCTTTTGAATAAGGCGATAGCGAATAAATCCCAGGGAGGTCAACCACAACAACGTCTTCTTGGTTTTTCAGGCATCCTTCTTTTTTTTCGACCGTAACTCCGGGGAAGTTTCCCACACGGGCGCTTGAGCCTGTAAGTCTGTTAAAAAGTGAAGTTTTACCTGAATTTTGGTTGCCTGCAAGCGCAAAACTAATTCTTCCTTTAATGGGGTTTTTTTCTTTAATAGGGTCAGCGGGAATTTCACCTAATTTGGAATGTTCGATTATCTCAAATCTTTTATATTCTCTTTTTTTATCGTGAGCCAAGTGGATATTTTCAATTTTAATTTTTGCGGCATCTTCTTTTCTTATTGTAAGTTCATACCCTCTAAGCCTTATTTCTAAAGGGTTTCCCATAGGTGCTGTTTTAATTAAGGTAACTTCAACGCCCGGGGTTAAGCCCATATCTAAAATATGGCTTCTTAATGCTTTATCGTCACATTCGATTGATTCAATAATTGCATCTTCACCGATTTTTAGTTTATCAAGCGTTGTTGTTTCCTTCATTTAATATTTTGCCCCTTCAATTTTGCCTAATTATTATAATACAAATTTTTGAAATTAAAAAACGGGCTTTGCTAAAAATAAAGCAAAACCCGTTTTTCTTAAATCTTTTGTTTTATGCTTGTTGTTGTCTTTTGTGGAAGCATTCTTTGCAATAGATTTCTTTTCCTTCAATGGGTTTGAACGGAACTTTTGTTTGTGCGCCGCATTCTGAGCAAACGGCATCATAAAGCCTTTTTTTGCTTTTTTGGCGTCTTTGTTGTCTGCATTCGGGGCATCTTTTCGGTTTATTAACCAAACCTTTTTCAGCATAAAATTCTTGTTCGCCCGCAGTAAATACAAACTCTTTGCCGCAATCTTCACATTGAAGGGTTTCATCTTGGTACATTTCGGGTCTCCTTAAGGTTATTTGTAAATTTGCAATTTGGTACAAGAAATATAAAATCTATTGCACAACAAGTTGCTATTTAAGCATTTTAATGTTTTTTGCATTATTTTGCAATAGATTATTCTTAAAAATTGATTAAAACCTTATTATATGTTATCTTTATTTTTATAAAACCGTTCATTATAAGGCAATTTAACCAAAATGATAAAACCCTGGGATGAATATTTTATGGAAATTGCAAAGACCTGTGCTTCAAGGTCTAATTGCTTGAGGGCAAATGTGGGCGCCGTTATTGTGGGAGATGATAAAAAAATTAAGGCCACAGGCTATAACGGAACCCCATCCAAGGTTGTTTCTTGCCATGAGCTGGGGTATTGTTATCGAATTAAAAATAATATTGAATCAGGCACAAGATATGAAACCTGCCGCTCAATCCACGCCGAACAAAACGCTATAATTCAAGCGGGGCAAGACAGGTGCAAAGGGGCTTCTATGTATATATACGGCCACACAATGATTTGTATTTTGTGCAAAAGGTTTATCGTGCAGGCGGGAATTGTGGATGTTTATCTTCAAAAAGAAACGGGAACCCCAATAATCCATGTTTCAGTTGAAGATATTAAAAAAGAATTATCGGAAATGGCTATGGTATAAAGGGAAAAAGATGGCAAAAGGTTACAGCGCAAAATGGATTATGGATGGCGATAACAATGTCTATGAAGATTGCATTTTAATTATTGATGAAGGCAAGGTTCAAGAAATTGTTAAAGCGGAAAATTTTGACAAAAGCTCCCTAAAACATTTAAAAGAGCTTGGAAATGCCGTTATAACCCCCGGGTTTATTAACCTTCATAATCACCTTCAATATACAAATATAGGAACAACAAAATTAAAAGGTTTTAAAGAAACAATTAAAAAGTTCTTTACCGATTTTAAAAAACACTATCACTTGGCAGGTATTCCGAAAAATTCTTTTACAATTAAGCTTGCAGACCTTTTGAGTGAATATTTTTGCTATACAAGAGAAGATAAAATAAAATCTTTTAAAAGGGGGTTGGAATTATCCTTATTAAACGGCACCACTTGTGTTTGCCAACTTTCAAAAGAATCAAAATATTTTTCTCTTTTAAATGAAATACCAATTAAAACTTATCTTTTCTTTGAATTATTCTCAGATTCCGCCGATTCAAGCAAAGAAGAATTCAGAAATATTCAAAAAAAGATTGATAAATTAATGAAACAAAAATCAGAAAACACATTTGTGGGCGTTGCGCCGCATTCTGTTACATCCGTTCATAAAAGGCTGTTTAAAATTTTAGTTAAATATTGCAAGAAAAATAACATTTTATTAACTATAAGGCTGTCTGAATCTAAAGATGAAATTGACTGGGTAAAATATGGCTTTTCCGATTCTGATGTTTTAAATGCTTTTTGCGGGTATAAAAAGTTTGAACCATATATTGAAGGTGTTTCACCCGTTGTTTACCTAAAAGGTTTGGATGTTTTAAACAAACAAACAATAGCAACTTACGGAAACTATTTATCAGATAATGACCTTGAAATTTTAAAAGAAAACAAGGTTTCATTCTGTTATTGCCCAAGGGTGAGCAAAAAATTGCACAATCAAGTTTTAGATTTTAAAAAAGTGAATGAAACATTTGGCAAAAGATATGGTTTTGGAACAAACAGTTTGGCATTTAACGATGATATGAGCTTGTTAAATGAAGTCAGATTTGTAAATAACGGTATTTTAGATGCAAAAGAAGTTATTTCGCATTTAACAAAATATCCTGCAAAAATTTTAAGGCTGGATAACATTATAGGAACTCTTGAAATGGGAAAAGATGCCGATTTTAACATTTTTTGGCTAAATGAAGGCGAAGATTATAATGCAATTTTAAATAAAACCCGCCCTGATTACGTTTATATTAAAGGAAGAAAAATGGTTTCAAGGGGCAATTTGGTATCAGGAATATAAAAAAATACAGTTTAAATTATAAAAGCCTGTTTTTTAAAACAGGCTTTATTTGTGCATTTTCAGGGTTTATTAAGTTTTGTAACATGGAATATATAAAAATAATATAAAAAAGGCAATTTTTTTAAATAAAAATTCTTTATATAAGTACGAGAGGAAAAAACAAAA
>DVKW01000087.1 GCA_018715855.1 Candidatus Galligastranaerophilus intestinigallinarum | reverse complement strand
TATCAGATGCACTTAAATATGTAAGCGGAATGGAAGTTTCTACAAAAGAAAGAAGCATTTTATCCGATGCAAAAGATTCTATATTTAACCCCATAACGCTTGTTTTTGGCGGGTTAGAGGTTAATTCATCTGTAAAAAATAATTTGGATGCAAAAAATATAAAAGATGTTTTTGAAAAAGTTAAAAACGTCGGAACAATTGAGATGGGGCAAAAAGTCGGCACATCTTTAAGAAGCACAAGTATTAGCGAACAATGGTCAAATACAATTAGCAATATAATTAAAAAAGCAGATGACAAAGTGGCGGAAAAAGCGGCAAAAGCAGCAGCAAAAAGCACGGCAAGCGAAGCTGCCGAAACCGCACTTACCACAACTACAACAAAAGAAGCTGCCAAAGGAGCTTCAAAAGGCTTCTTTGGAACAATTAAATCGGGATTAAGCAAAGCAGGCAGCGCAATTTCAAGCGTTGTAAGCAAAATCCCCGGGGCAAGCAAAGTTAAAGAAGGATTATCTTGGCTTTCAAACACTAAAGTGGGCAAACTTGCAAAAGGCACGGGCGCTGTCGGCATGATGGCAATTGAAGGCGTTTTGGGGCTTGTAACGGAAGTTATTCCCGCATTTGCACAAGGCGGTTTTGATTCAGGTATGAAACAATTGGGCAAAACTGCCGTTAAAACGGTTGCAACAGGCGCAGGTTGGGTTGGCGGCACAGCGGCAGCAACGGCAATAGGCGCAGCAATAGGTTCAATATTCCCCGGAGTCGGAACGGTTATAGGCGGCGCAATAGGCACATTTATAGGCGGCATGTTGGGTTCAACCGTTGCAAACGGAATTGCAAGCAAAATTGTAGGAAAATCTGAAGTTGAAATTCTTCAAGATGAACAATTTGAAGAAGCAGCAACTCAGGTTGCACAAGATAATAATGCAATGAATGAATTAAACCAGCTTGTTACGGCACAAGTTCAAACAGAGATAGCAAACGGCACGGCAGATGAGGACACTGAAAAAATGGCGGCATTATTAAATTCTGGCGCATTTAATACAACTTCATCGGCAACAAACCCTTATGTTACAACAGATGTTGAACCCCAAACAACGCAAACAACAACGCAGGGAACAAACACATCTGCAACCAATTCAAACTATTGGGCACAAATGGCAGAAAAAGCAGCCAATGGCGACACAAGCATTTATAACATTTCAGATGAAAAGCTTGAATCAGTTTTTTCAACACCAAATACAAGTTCAACAACTTCAAGTTCTTCAGAAGAAAACACCGATAAAGAAATTAACTATTTTGCAATAGGTTAAAATTTCATTTAATATTTGAATAAATGCCTCTTAAATTTTAAGAGGCATTTATTATTGCATAATGCTTCTTAGGGCAACAAGGTTCTCATATGGAACCCCTGCCTCAGATAACTCCTCTGCAGATAAACCGAACAAAGTAATTAAACTTGATACGGTGTTTTGTTCTTTTGTAATAGACCTGTTTATAATATCAGATACCTTTGATACAGCAGATTCTCTTGTCATATAAAGGTTTGAATTGGTCTTATGTAATATTCTTTTCTTAGCCTTACCCATTTCAAATTAAAGTATCTTTTAAAATTTCTTTTCTGTAAATAATTTATATCCTTTTGTAAAAAATAGTTTTGCCACTTGACTAATCGTTTTTGTTAGTTCAAATACCATGACATTAACCGCTTTAGATTTTGTAAAGAGGATGTAAAATTTTATTTCACAAATTAACAATTTTTTATTTTTTTAAACCTTTATAATAGTGTGAAGGAATATTTCAGGCAATTATGGAAGTAAATTTACAAAGCACAAAAGTTTATGATAATCAAAAACCTCAAAACATTGAGGAAAAAAAGCCTGAGAAAAAAGTTAAAAATAAAAAAGACATATACAATGAAACCCCATTAAGAAAACTTGGCTTCTTGGATGAAATAGGCGAAGCCTTTAGGCCTGTTTTGCAAACATCCAAAAGCCCGATTGTAAGAAGTTTGCCAAATTATGCTTATATACCATCTACCATTTATATGGCAGCGGATGTTTATGACAAATACAAAAAAGGCTTAGACGGAACAGGCGAAAAGCCAAGCGTGAAAATGGGTTTAAGACAAGCAGCTTATCAGGGAATTGTAAGTGTGGCTGCACCTGTTGCAATAATCAGAGGAACAAATAAAGTTGCTCAAAAAATTATTGCAAAAGCACCAAAAGCCCCGAAAGAAGTAACGGAAACAGTTTCAGGCGCAATAAAAGGGCTTAAAGAAAACAAATATACAAAAAATATTATGCTAAAAGCGGGAATGCCCGCAAAAATTATAGGCGCACTTGCTTCAATTTTTGTTTTATCAAAATTATCAAAGCCTGTTGATAAACTGGTTTCAACCGTTTTTGAAAAAACAATTGACCCTATGATTGGCGTGAATAAAAATGAAAATAAATAAAATTTGCTTTATTAAATTTTATTAAGAGAGAAACTAAGCCAAAATTAAAGCATGTTTGACTTTAAAGTTTGTTTGTTGTCAAATGAATAATGCTATTTACTAATAATAAAGGAAAAAATAATGCCAACTATAAACCAATTAGTTAAAAATGAAAGAAAAAGAATTTTAGATAAAACTAAATCTCCTGCTCTTACAAACTGCCCCCAAAGAAGAGGCGTTTGCACAAGAGTTTACACAACAACCCCTAAAAAACCTAACTCAGCTTTAAGAAAAGTTGCAAGGGTCAGATTAACAAACGGGTTTGAAGTAACTTCTTATATCCCCGGTATTGGCCACAACCTTCAAGAACACTCTGTTGTTATGATTAGAGGCGGCAGGGTTAAAGACCTTCCCGGTGTTAGATACCACATTATAAGAGGTACATTGGATACTGCAGGTGTTCAAAACAGAACACAATCAAGATCAAAATACGGCGCTAAAAAAGGCAAAGCAGCCGCTAAAAAATAAAAATTAATCAGAGTTGCAATAAATTCGTGCTGAAAAATTACAACAACAACGATTAGATAAGAAAGGCAAACAAACAAATGTCAAGACGTTCAAAACCGGCAAAAAGAATTCCGGCTCCGGATCCTATATATAACAGCGTTGATATTGCAAAATTTATCAACCGCCTTATGACAAGAGGCAAAAAATCAATCGCACAAAAAATCTTCTATTCTTCAATGGATAGAATTCAAGAAAAAACAAAAGAAAATCCGATTGATGTATTTAAAAAAGCTTTAACAAATGCAACACCTTTAATTGAAGTTAAAGCAAGAAGAATCGGCGGTTCAACATACCAAGTTCCTGTTGAAGTTAAACCCGAAAGAGGCCAAGCTTTAGGTTCTTGCTGGTTAATTGAATCTGCAAGAAAAAGAAGCGGCAAATCAATGATTGAAAAATTAACTGCTGAAATTCTTGACGCTTCAAACGGCCAAGGTTCATCATGCAAAAAACGTGAAGACACCCACAAAATGGCTGAAGCAAACAAAGCATTTGCACATTACAGATACTAATTTTTTAATTTATAAAATAAAATACCTGCTAATTTTAGCAGGTATTTTTTTAACTTAATTTTTAGAAATTAATTCTTTTGCAAAAGAAATTGATTGTTCGTTTATAACACCGGATGACATTTGCGCCAGCGCTTGAATTTTACCTTCAATATCAAGTTTTTTGACGGTTACTTTTGTATCCCCTTCAATTTGGGTTTTTGAAACCCAATAGCACCCTTTTGCTTTTGAAGCTATTATTGGCTGGTGGGTTATTGCAAAAACTTGAATTGACTTTGAAAGTTCATAAATTTCATCTGCCACGCTAACCGATGTTTTGCCTGAAATGCCCGTGTCTATTTCATCAAAAATAACGGTTGAAATTTTATCCAAATGGGCAAAAACAGTTTTTAGAGCAAGCATAATTCTTGAAATTTCACCGCCTGAAGCCACTTTTATTAACGGCGCCAAGCTTTTTGCGTTGTTTGTTGTTATAAAAAATTCAACACTATTTTTGCCCTTTGAATTTAAGCTTGTTTCATCAACCCTTATTTCAAAATTTGCCGCTTCAAGTTCAAGTTTTTTAAGTTCGCTTGTTATAAGGCTTGATAATTCAATTGCATAATTTTTTCTTAATTCGTTTATTTTATCTGCATTATTATTTAGAAAAATTGAAAGCTCATTTAATTCTTTTTCAATTTCATCTGACGTTATATTTTCTTCTTCCAATTTTTTTAATTCTGAAGATAATTTTTCATATTGTTCAAAAATGTTTCCGTATTTTCTTTTTAATTTTTCAATTAATTCTAATCTTTCATTAATTTCATCAAGCCTTTTTGGGTCGTCTTCAAGGCTATCTGAATAATTTCTTAAATCATTTGATATATCTCTTAATGTTTCAAGTGCATTATAAAAGTTTTCATCCAATTCTTTCATATTATTGTCATAATCTTTTATTTTTGAAAGATTATAGCCAATTTTCCC
>DVKW01000086.1 GCA_018715855.1 Candidatus Galligastranaerophilus intestinigallinarum | reverse complement strand
TTTTCGCCTGTTATTTCTTTATTTCTTTGCAGTGCTTGCCAAGTTCTTGGGAAGTTAGTTCCTGTCATATCCTGCAAAGTAAAAGATGCTGCAAAACCGCCTCTTGCAACCGCATCCCAAAAATTAATGGCTAAAGCCCCGCCAAAAGAAGGATTTGAATTTTTTCCCGCTTTCCTTTGATTTGCATTATATGATGGTGTATTATATATCTGATTTCTTACGTTGTTAACCTTCATAAACCTTCCGAATGTAAGCTTACAAAATTTACATTTTTTTAAAGAGCCCTAAACATTCAAAGTTGCTATTTTATAAGCTATTTTTTACAAAAGTTTGTAATTTTAATTTTTTTTGGTGATTTTGTTGTTTTCATCAACATGGACAATTTGCGGAACAAATGTTTTTTGCTCTTGTTCATCTAAAAGTGCATAAGCTACAATTATAATTAAATCGCCTTTTTCGGCCTTTCTTGCCGCAGCGCCGTTTAAGCAAATGCAGCCTGAATTTTCTTTTCCTTCAATAACATAGGTATTGAACCTTTCGCCGTTATTAATGTTTAAGATATCAACTCTTTGGTTTTCTTTAATGCCTGAAGCCTTTAATAATGCTTTATCAATGGTAATAGAACCTACATAGTTAAGGTTGGCATCCGTTACTGTTGCTCTATGGATTTTTGCGTATAAAAATTCTTGTAACATAGCAAAAAAAATTTTATATCAAACAAACATCGATAACAATCTTTAGGGTAAATTTTAAGAAATGTTAAAAAAATGAAAAAAAATTGTTATAAAATTTACAATTCGGGGAACATTATAAGTGTAATTAAGATAATTAATCAAATAAGATTATATAAAAAGTTTCTCTCTCTAATTCCTCTCTCTAATATGTGGTAAATTTAACCGGCTCGCCGGTTTTTTTTTGCGAATTTTTTCAAAAATAAATGCACCCTTTGCGTTTAAAAGGGTGCATTTAATATTTTTGGTTATTTATGCTTTAACTAAGCATTTTTGAACACATTCAATAACTGTTTTTGCAACGGTTTCTTGTTCTTCTTTTGTAATTTCCGCAAACATAGGAAGCGACAATACAAGTTTTGTGTTCTTTTCTGTTTTTGGAAGATATCCTTCCTTGAAGCCTAAATATTCATGAACTTTTTGTAAATGTAATGGAATGGGGTAGTAAATCATAGCGCCAATGCCTTTTTCTTGAAGCATTTTATGAACTTCGTCTCTATTTTCAATCTTAATTGTGTATTGGTGATAAACACAATATGTATTGTCTAATTCTTTTGGTGTTTCAATGCCTTCAGCGCCTTTAAAAAGTTCATTGTAATAAGCGGCATGCGCCCTTCTTAATTTGTTCCATTCATTAATATATGGCAATTTAACTCTTAAAATTGCCGCTTGAATTTCATCTAACCTTGAATTTACACCGATTTCATCGTGGTGGTATCTGATAGCGCCACCATGGTTTCTAAGTGCAATTATTCTGTTTTTAAGGTTTTCATCGTTTGTAATGGCTAAGCCCCCATCGCCCATTGTACCCAAGTTTTTGGTGGGGTAGAAGCTGTAGCAGCCGATATCGCCGAAGGTTCCCACTTTTTGGCCTTTATATTCAGCTCCGATTGCTTGGCAGCAATCTTCAATAACATATAAATTATATTTTTTGGCTATTGCCATAATTTTATCCATATCGCAAGGTTGGCCATACAAGTGAACAGGCAGAATTGCTTTTGTTCTTGGGGTGATTTTTTCTTCAATTTTATCCGCATCCATATTAAATGTGTTTTCGTCAATATCAACAAAAACAGGTGTTGCGCCAACAATACCAATAGCTTCAGTTGTTGCAACAAAAGTGAAGGCAACTGTTATAACTTCATCACCCTTGCCGATGTTTAATGCTCTTAGAGCCAAATGCAAAGCGTCTGTTCCTGAATTTAAGCAAACAGCATGGTTAACGCCTATATATTTTGAAATTTCTTCTTCAAAAGCTTTGTTGTGCTTGCCTAAAATATATTGCCCCGAGCGCATAACCTCTAAAACTTCTTTTTCGGCTTTTTCTGCTATTGTTGCATATTGTCTTTTTGAATCAATGATAGGTATCATAAAAAATCTCCCTTTATTCTAATCCCTTCTTATCTATATTCTACCACGCGATAATAATATATTTATAAATTCTTTATGTTAAAATTTATTTATGAGAATTAACAAATACATTGCTCAATCAGGAATAGCTTCAAGAAGAAAAGCCGATGAACTTGTTTTATCGGGCAGGGTTAAAGTGAATGGCGAAGTTGTTACAATGCTTGGTTTTGAAATCAGAACCAAAGACAAAGTAACCGTTGACAACAAGCCAATTCGAGCTAATAACTTTTTATATTATAAATTTTACAAGCCCACAGGCTGCATTACAACAAAAGACGATGAAAAAGGCAGAAAAACAATTTATGATTACCTGCCATCTGAACTTCAAAACCTAAAACCTGTAGGCAGGCTCGATAAAGATTCATCAGGCCTTTTAATTTTAACAAACGATGGTGATTTAATTTATGAATTAACCCACCCTTCAATAAAAGTTTCAAAGGTTTATAGAGTTAAAGTTGATGCTAAAATTAAATATGAAGAATTGGAAATTTTAGCAAAAGGAATTGAGCTTGAAAAGGGAAAAATTGCATATTGTGATTCTGAAATTTTAGAGCAAGATTCTAATTCAACCCTTCTAGAAATTACATTATATCAAGGCATGAACCGCCAAATAAGAAGAATGTTTGAATATTTGGGCCATAGAGTTATTAATCTTAAAAGAATTAGACATGCAACCATTGATGTGATAGGCTTAAAACGAGGTCAATATAAACAATTAAAGCCAAAACAAATCAGAGAATTAAAAAGTTATTTGGAAAAAATTAAGGAAAATTAGATATGTTGGATATTAAAATTATTAGAGAAAACCCTGAAAAAGTAAATGAACTTTTAAAAAGAAGAAACCCAAATTTATCAATAGATTCTGTTATTGAAATAGATAAAGAAAGGCGCCAAATTCAATTTTCTTGCGATGAATTAAGACAAAAAAGAAAAAATATGTCTAATCAAATAGGTTTAATGAAAAAAAACGGCGAAAACACGGATGTTATTCAAGCGGAAGTTAAAAAACTTGGTGATGAAGTTAAAGAATTGGAAGATAAACAAACAGAACTTGATAATAAACAAAAAGAATTATTATTAAATATTCCAAATTGCCCTAGTGAAGATGTTCCGACAGGCGAAGATGATTCCCATAACCCCGTTTTAAAAACTTGGGGCGAACCTACCAAAAAAGATTTTGAACTAAAACCCCATTGGGAACTTGCAACAAATCTTGGTTTATTAGATTTTGAACGTGGTGTTAAATTGGCTCATACAAGGTTTACTTTATACAGAGGCAAAGGCGCAAGGTTAGAAAGAGCAATTATTAACTTTTTCTTGGATGTTCATACAACTGACCATGGTTACGAAGAAATTCTTCCCCCTGTTTTGGTTAATTCAAACGCCATGATTGGAACCGGGCAACTTCCTAAGTTTAAAGAAGATATGTTTAAATGTGTGGATGAAGACCTTTATTTAATTCCAACTGCAGAAGTTCCCGTTACAAACATTTATAACGGCGATATTTTATCGGAAGATGAACTTCCAAAATATATGACAGCCTACACTCCCTGTTTTAGGCGTGAAGCAGGCTCAGCCGGTAAAGACACAAGAGGGTTAATTAGGCAGCATCAATTCAATAAAGTTGAACTTGTTAAATTAACAACTCCTGAAACTTCAATTGAAGAACATGAAAAATTAACAAGAAACGCCGAAAGAGTACTTGAACTTTTGGGGCTTCCATACAGAAGAGTTATTTTGTGCACGGGCGACCTTGGTTTTTCAGCCAGAAAATGCTATGACCTAGAAGTTTGGCTCCCTTCTTATAATAACTACAAGGAAATTTCAAGCTGTTCAAATTTTGGCGATTTCCAAGCAAGAAGGGCAAACATTAAATATCGTTCAAAAGCAACAGGCAAATTAGAATATGTTCATACTCTAAACGGTTCAGGCTTGGCTGTCGGCAGAACTTGGGCTGCAATTGTCGAAAATTATCAAACAGAAGACGGGCATATTATTATTCCTGAAGTTTTAAGAAAATACACAGGTTTTGATATTATCTAACTTATAATTTAAATAAAAATATAAACCTGCCAAATGGCAGGTTTTTTAATAGAAATACTTTATTGTATTTAATAATTAAAAAATAAAATTATCAAATTTTTATTTGAATTTATATTTATGTTTCATTGCTTGGGCTTGTTTCATCATATTTAAGCTTGCATTTTTGGCGTTTTTGCCGCCACCCTTCATTCCTTGTGCAAAGCCGCCAAGCCCCTTCATCATTTTTCTCATCATTTCAAACTGTTGAATAAATTTGTTAAATTCATCTATTGAAACACCCGCCCCTTTTGCAATTCTTTTTTTTCTTGATGAATTTAAAATATCAGGGTTTTTTCTTTCTTGTGGTGTCATAGATGAAATCATTACTTCAATTTTTTTAAATTGCTTTTCTCCTTCATGGGAAATTTTTTGTCTTGCGTCTTTTTTTAATCCGGGGATTGGAAGCATTCCCAAAATTGAATCAAATGAGCCCAGCATTTTTATTTGTTTTTGAAGCTTCAGAAAGTCTTCAAAAGAAAATGAATTTTTAAGCATTGATTCTTCAAGTTCTTTTGCGCTTTCTTCATTAAAGGCTTTTTGGGCTTTTTCAACCAAAGTTACAACATCGCCCATCCCCAAAATTCTGTTTGCCATTCTATCGGGGTAAAAAGGTTCCAAGGGGTCTATTTTTTCGCCCATACCAACCAATTTAACGGGTTTTTTGGTTGAATATACAACAGATAAAGCAGCGCCCCCTCTTGTGTCGCCGTCAAGTTTTGTTAAAATAACGCCCGTAATTCCAAGTTGTTCATCAAAGTTTCTTGCAATATCAACTGCTTCTTGCCCTGTCATTGAATCTATTACAAGAAGTTTTTCATTTAATTTAAAACTTCTTTCAATAAGCATTAATTCTGCCATCATTTCAAGGTCTATTTGAAGCCTGCCTGCCGTATCCAAAATTAAAACAGTGTTATTTTTTTCTTTTGCATAATTTAGTGCTGCATTAATAATTTCAATAACATTTTTAGAGCCATCAAGCGTAAAAAAATCAATGTTGTTTTCATCAGCCAATGTTTTTAATTGGCTTATTGCAGCAGGCCTATAAATATCACAGGCAACAAGCAGGGGGGATGCACCGTCTTGTTTTAATTTTTTTGCTAATTTTGCAGATGATGTCGTTTTGCCTGAACCTTGCAGCCCAAGCATCATAATCATTGTGGGGTTTCCCGTTAAATCAAGGGGCTTGTTTTCGCCGCCCAATAATTCCACAAGTTCATCATGAACAATTTTTACCAGCTGTTCCCCCGGTTTAACGCTTTTTAAAACAGCTTCACCTTCGGCTTTTTCTTTAATATTTGTTATAAAAGATTTAACAACATTAAGTGAAACATCGGCGTTTAAAAGCGCACGCCTGATTTCTCTTATGGCATCAGCCATATTTTCTTCTGTTAAACTGGCTTCGCCCGATGTTTTTCTTATTATTTCCTGTAATTTTTCCGATAGTGAATCAAACATATAAAAATAATATCATAAAATAATTTTTTGAAATATTTCTTAAAATAGTGTAAATTTTCTTTCGTTTTGTGCCGATAAATAATTTAACAGTAACGAAAGAAAGGCTAACTATGGGTCAAAACATTAATTTTGAAAGCATTCTAAACGGCATTACAAACATTGCTACTTCTCTTGTAAATTCGGCATCTCAAACGGAAACCGAAGCCCCTTTGTTTGAAGAACAGGGCTCAAACATTGCACAAACCGCAATGGAATTTGTGAGTGTTTTGGGTGATGTTTCATCAAGTGATAATTCGGCGCAATCTTTGGCAAATGCCGCAGGTTCTATAACTAATATAATCTCAACCGTTCTTGGCGGCTCGGATGCGGTTACTGCAAAAGATGCAAATAATATCGGCTCTGCAGTTAAAGTTTTGGCTGAAAATTTTGCAGGCAAATTAATTGATGAATCGCCCTTGGCTCAAACGGGAAATGAAGAATTTACAAGTTTGGTTAAAACATCTTTAAGTTCAAACCTTCAATCTCTTGCAACAACAGGCAATATTAACGTCATGGGAATAAGTATTTCCGCAGGCGGGCTTTTAAATTTTGGTATTAACACTTTTTCTAACATGTCAAACGCTTCTTCAAATGTTTTATCAAGCGTAATTACGGGTTCAATTGATTTATTGAGCGGCAACAAAACAATTGATGATGCGGTATCGGGCATAATAAAAACCGTTCAAAACGAAACAAAAACTTTAAATGAAAAAACAGATGAAGGCCTTGACCAATTGGCTGAAGAATCAGGATATAACCGAGATGAAGTTGAAGGCAGACTTGGCGATTTTGTAAAAAGCTCGATTGGCACTTTTGTTTCAAGCTTTATTACAAACGGCATCAAAACAGCTCTTACAAATCCGGCTTCACTTTCAAACCCTGTAGTATTTTTAACGGCAACGCTTACATCAACCGTTACAAGCAGATCTTTCCAAACAAAAATGCTCTCAAATGTTTCATCACTTATGACAGGTCAAGAACAAAATGCAAACAATGCCAATAACCAAGGTGATTTAGACATTGCAGGCTTTATAAACCTCGTTGCAAACAGCGATAATGTTCGAAACATGATAGCTTCCATGGTTGCAAAAGTATAGCCTTTAGAAAATGTATAAAAGGCCAAAGATTACATTTTAGTTTTCTTTGGCCTTTTTGTATAAAAAAATATGCCGCAACTCGGAATCGAACCAAGGACACAGGGATTTTCAGTCCCTTGCTCTACCAACTGAGCTATTGCGGCATATTATTTAATTTTTTGTTGGAATGGCCTTTTGCCCTTCCGAACTTCTTTATAATATCAATTCAAGATGTGAAGTCAAGAAAAAATCTACGGTTCAATCAAAACCTTTATGGCTTCGCCGTTTTGCTGCATTTCAAGCGCACGCTTTGTGTATTTTAGAGGCAGGGTTTTTGTAATTAATTTTTCAACATCAATTTGTTTTGTTGCAATAAGATTTAGTGCTTCTCTAAAATATTTCGGTGTGTGGTGAAACACGCTTATAATGTTTACTTCATCATAATGAAGCCTTTTTGTGTCAATATTTACGCTTGTGCCTGAAGCGCAGCCCCCAAACAAATGAACGCAGCCGCCACGGCGAACAATTTTAAACATTGATTCCCAAATTTCAGGCAAACCCACACATTCAATTGCAACATCCAAGCCCCTTTTTTCTTCAGTCATGGAAAGAATTATTTCTGTCGGGTCGTTATATTTTTTTAAATCTATAACTTCATCTGCATGGGCAAATTCTTTTGCAAGTTTTAATTTTAAGGGGTTTCTGCCCATTGCAATAACTTTTGCACCTTTTAATTTTGCAAGCGCACAAAACATTAAACCAATTGGGCCAATGCCAATAACGCCAACGGTGTCGCCTTTATTTATCGGTGTTCTTGAAATGCCGTGAACAACATTTGATAAAGGTTCCGTAAATGCCGCCAATTTAAAAGGAAGGTTTTCAGGAATTTTAATTAAGTTTTTTTGAACAATATTTTTTGGAATTAAAATATATTGTGCGTATGCACCATTTAAAAGCTCCAAATTTTCGCATAAATTTTCTTCGCCTTTTTTGCAGAAAAAACATTCTCCGCAAGGAGCAGAATTTGCCGCAACCACTCTGTCGCCAACATTAAACCCTTCAACGTTTTCGCCCAGTTTTGCAATTGTTCCCGAAAATTCATGCCCGAAACCTGACGGTGTTTTTTTAATTAAAACAGGGTGGCCTCTTCTATACGTTTTAACGTCTGTTCCGCAAGTTAAGGCTGCTTCAACTTTAACTAAAACTTCGCCTTCGTTTGGTTCAGGAACATTAACCTCTTCATATCTTATATCTTTCGGGGCATAAAACATTATGGCTTTCATTTTCATAGTTCAATATACCCCTTTAAAATTTTTCCTTGTCTTGTATCGTTAATTGCATTTTCTAAATTTTCCAGACTATACTTTGCAGATATATTTTTAACATTAACAAAACCTAATTTCAAAAATTCATAAGACATTTTTAAATCATCAGGCGATGGCGAATAACTTCCTAAAACATTAAGTTCTTTATAATAAATATCGTTGTTAAAATAACCTTTAAAATCATCAGGAACGGATGAAAAAACAACAATTTTGCCGCCTTTATCAATTAAATTCATTGCAGAATCAATTGCTTTAGAAGCGCCTGATGTCATAAAAATGAGGTCGTATTTAATGTTTTTATCAAAATTTATTCCATAGTTTTTTATGAATTCCTGCCTTTTTTCATTAATATCAAACCCGAATGTATTTGCACCAAAGGCTTTAATTGCTTGTGCCATTAAAATTCCGATTGAACCCAAGCCTAAAACAAGCGCACTATAGGTTTTGTTTAATTCTTTATTGTTAAATACAAGCCCTGAGCGTTTTATTGCTCTAATGCAGCAAGATAAGGGCTCTAAAAATGAAAATTCAACATTGGTTAAATTTTCCGGTTTTTTAAAAACCGTGTTTTTTAAGTGGTTTGAATCCGCATAAATATATTCGCTGAAACCTCCGGGGTGAATATTTGAATTTATAAAGGTTTCGCACATGGAATAGTTCCCATGGGTGCAATATTTGCATTTAAAGCAAGGGTAATGGTGCCCCATTGCAACGATATCGCCTTTTTTAAAAGGTTCTGTTGCGCCCGTTCCTTTAATTTCAACATTTATATCAACAATTTCCCCCACAATTTCATGGCCAAGGCTTATTTTGCCTTCATTTTCGGGGGTTGAATGGTTAATTTTAACAATATCCGAACCGCAAAGCCCGCAAATTAAAACTTTAATTATTGCGCCTTTTTTGTCTTTAAGGTTTGGTATTTGTTTATTTTCAATTGTTATTTTTTTATTTTTTAAAACTGCGCTTCTCATTTTTTTTATTCCGAAAAAGGGCGTACATGAACAGAATTATTTTTATCTTCCACACCAAACGTGCTGCCCCTTATAATAGCGCTTCTGTTCCAGAGCATGGTAATTAAAACGCAAAGAACGGTTACTACAAGGAAAAATAACAAATATTCCAACATTATCTGTGCTTTTTTCATGGTAAAATTATACTACAAATTATATGAATAAAGAACTTATTAAAAATATTGTTAATTGCTCTCGCTGCGGCCTTTGCATGGATGTTTGCCCCGTATATAAAGCAAAAAAAACGGAAACATCCGTTTCAAGAGGAAAATTTTTGCAGCTTTTGGGCTTAATAAAAAAACAATTAAAATTTGATAAAAGAATTAAATATAATTTAGACCTTTGCTTGAATTGTAAAAAATGCAAAGCTGCTTGCCCATCTGATATCGATGCGGTTAAAATTTTTGCGGAAATTAAAAATGAATTCCAAACACCTTTTGAAAAATTTTTGAATTCGCCCCTTGTTTTTAAAATCAAAATGTTTTCACTTTGGGCTTTATATAAGGTTAAATATCCTTTTAAAAGAAGTTATTATAAAAAAATTAAAAAGGGTGAAACTCCCTTTAATATTGCGCATTTCAACGGTTGTGCAACAAAATCAATTAACAATAAATTTGAAATACCCTATAAATTTAAAGAAGAAAATTTTGATTGCTGCGGGCTTCCTTTTTTTGTTAAAGGAAGAATTGATGTTTATGAAAAATATAAAAAAAGAAACTTAAGAAGGTTTGAAAAATTTGATAAAATCATTTTTGATTGCGCCACCTGCTATGACACCGTTTTAAATTATGAAGGTGTTAATAAAGAAAAAATTGTCTATTTTACGGATTTTTACAAAAATAAAAAATTAAGAGCAATTAAACCCTTTAAAATTACTTTTCATAAACCATGCCACCTTGATATGAATAAATTTTTGGAAATTGAAGAAATTTTATCTCATATAGAAAACCTTTCTTATAAAAGACTTAATAAATTTGATGATTGCTGCGGTTTTGGGGGAGATTTTTTCACAAGGCATATAAAAACCGCCACAATTTTATCGAAAGAAAAAATTCAAAATGTTTTAAAAACAAATTCTGATACCGTTTTAACTACTTGCCCCACTTGCCTTTGGAGCTTAAAATACGGAATAAAACTTGAAGGCGCAAAAATTAAAGCGTTTGATTTGGCGGATTTTCTTCATAATTTTGTTGAAATAATTGAAGATTAACATGCTATAATTCTTTTGAATATGGGAATTTTTGATTTTTTAAAACCTAAAACAAGAACTAAAAAAGCAGCCAATAAAGTTGTTTTAATAGATGATGTTGAATATAAATATGTAAAATCAAAAAGTTCCAAATCTCTTAAAATTACAGTTAAAGACCGCTTTCATATAAGAGTTTCCATGCCTTATTATTTAAGCTATAAAGACGCTGAAACTTTTGTTTTTAAAAAACAAAGCTGGATAGAAAAAACCCTTGAACAATATGAATTTAATTTAATAGATGAAAATTTTAAAACAAAAACAAATAACCTTGTAATTAAACCATCGCTTGTTTTAGAACCTGTTATAAAAACAAAACAGGGAGTAGTTTATTTTTTATACCCATTTAATTCAAATTTTTATTCAAAAGAAAACCAAGAAAAATTAAAACTGGCACTAAAAAAAGCCCTTTATATGGAAGCAAAAGATTATCTTCCAAAAAGGCTTAATGAATTAGCACATAAATACAATTTTAAATATAATAAACTTTCTCTAAAAACCCATAAAACCCGCTGGGGAAGCTGTTCCGGCGTTAATAACATTAATTTAAACATAAATTTAATGCTTTTAGATAATGAATTTATTGATTACGTTTTATTGCATGAACTTTGCCATACGGTTGAAAAAAACCACAAAGAAAACTTTTGGAAGCTTTTATATAAATTAATGCCTGAAGCTGAAATTTTAAAAAGAAAATTAAAAACCAAAACCCCTTTAATTTAGGCTGTTTTTCTTAATTTTTTTAAATTTTTCATAAGGCTTATTTTATAGCCGACATATAAAACAATGGCGGCTGAAATCCAAGCTGCGGGCGTTGCAAGGCAAATTCCCGTGTAGCCCAAAATTTCTCCCAATTTAAAGGCGGCAAGCGCTCTCATAATTAATTCTGCAATTCCTGAAAACAAAGGCGCCATAACATTTCCCATGCCTTGCAAAATGTTTCTGTAAATTAACAATAAGCCAAGGAAGAAAAAGAAAATAATTATGATGTGCAAATATTGCATTGCAAGCCTTGTAACCTCTTCGTTTTTTACATCCATAAAAAGATTAACAACGGTTTCGCCCAATGTTAAAACAAAAACCGCACAAAAAATGCTTATAATAAAAGCTATTAAAACACTCGCTCTTGCGCCTTCTCTTATTCTTTTCATTTTGCCTGCGCCGTAATTTTGAGCAGTAAAAGTTGCGGCAGCTGCGCCAAGTGCCAATAAACTTTGAGAAACCAATTGATCAACCCTCATTGCGGTTGTAAAAGCGGCAATTGCCGTTGAACCGAACCCGTTTAAAACATATTGAAGCGCAATAATTCCAATTGTTAAAACAGACATCTGAAAGCCCATTGGAATGCCCACTCTTAAATGTTCATAAAGAAAATCTTTATCAACTTGCCAATCTTCTTTTTTCAATTTTAAAACAGGGAATTTTTTAAACATGAAAAATATACAAAGAACGGTTGAAACAGCTTGAGAAATAACGGTTGCCCAAGCGGCACCTGCTACCCCCAAATGAAATTTTAAAATAAAAAGAAGGTCTAAAAATATATTTAAAATCGATGCAAAAATTAAAAAATAAAGCGGTGTTTTGCTATCTCCCAAAGCCCTTATTATATTAGATGAAAGGTTATAAAAAACCGTTGCAATAATTCCTGCAAACATTATAAAAAGGTAATCATGGGCTAAATTTATGATATCATCGGGTGTTCTTAAAATATCAAGCATTTGTTGAACAAAAGGAAGTGAAATTGCGGTCATAATTAGGGTTAATACAAAAGATAAAATAAAACCTGCTGCAACAGATTTTCTTACGTTTTCATAATCTCTTGCACCGAACCTTTGAGCCGTTACAACTGCAAAACCTTGGGTGGATGCAAAAATGAAACTTATTACAAGAAAAATCATGGGCGATGTTGCCCCAACCGCAGCTAGTGCTTCAAGCCCGATTGTTCTTCCCACAATTAAGGCATCAGCCAAATTATAAATTTGTTGAAATAAATTTCCGAAAAACATCGGCAGCATAAAAAGAAAAATCAATTTAAGCGGTTTGCCCGATGTTAATTCTTTTGTTGCCATATATCCTCTATACAGTTTTTAGAATTGGTTCAAAAACCTTATATCGTTGTTAAAGAATAGTCTTATATCGTCTATTGCATATTTTAGCATGGTTAATCTTTCAATTCCCATGCCAAATGCAAAACCTGTATAAACATCAGGGTCTATATCAACTGCTCTTAAAACATTAGGGTCAACCATGCCTGAACCCAAAATTTCTAACCAACCCGTACCGGAGCAGGTTGGGCAGCCTTTGCCATGGCACATAATGCATTGAACATCAACTTCAGCAGAGGGTTCCGTGAATGGGAAAAAGCTGTTTCTAAATCTTGTCGGGCGGCTTGAGCCAAAATATAACCTGATAAATTCGTTTAAAACGCCTTTAAGGTCGCCAAAAGTTACGTTTTTATCAACATATAACCCTTCAATTTGGTGGAAAAGGTTGTTTTTTCTTGCAGAAACAGATTCTGAACGGTAAACTCTGCCCGGGGATATTATTTTAATCGGCGGTCTTGAATTTTGCATTTGCCTTACTTGTGCGTTTGATGTTTGGCTTCTTAAAATTACATTTTTAGCCAATTTTGAATAAAAAGTGTCTTGAACATCACGTGCAGGGTGTTCTTTTGGAACGTTCAACAAATCGAAATTATATTTTTCAACTTCAACTTCGGGTGAATATTCGTTTTTAATTAATGAAAAACCGAGCATTTCAAAAATTTCAACAATTTCATTTGTTGTTTTTGTTAATGGGTGAATATGCCCATATGGTTCATAAGTTGAAGGCAAGGTAACATCAATTTTTTCCGCTTCAAGTTTTTTGTTTAATTCTATTTGGTAAAATTCTTCCGCTTTTTTATTAACCAAAGCTTCAATTTCTTTTGAAACTTCGTTTGTAAGAGCGCCTATTTTTGGCCTTAATTCGGGTGCAACATCTTTTAGGCCTTTTTTAAGGTTGTTTAATTCTGAAGCCCTTGATAAATATTTATTCCTTATTTCATCAAGTTCTTTTTGGTTTTTAACTTGTTCAATTTCAGTTAATGCTTCTTTTTTAATTTGTAAAATTTTTTCTTCCATTTTTAACTTTCACCTCTAACTTTTATAATGATAACAAAAAAATGCACAGGTGAATAATTTTTTGTTATAATCCTTTTTATTATCGGAGATTTTACATGTTAATTATATTTTTTATAACACTTTTTCTTTATTTATTCTTGGTTGGAAGCTGCATGGATTATGTGGATTACGATTTTTTTGCAAGATTAATAGTCGGTAAAACCTTTTTTCAAACAGGTGATATTTTAAAATATGATTTTCTTTCTTATTCAAAAACCCACCCTTGGTGGGACCATGAGTGGGGCTCAAGCATTGTTTTTTATTTTGTGCAAGACCATTTT